>CAZDFL010000126.1:0-4468 GCA_964504835.1 uncultured Zetaproteobacteria bacterium | reverse complement strand
CAGCCATAAGAAGCTCCTTAATAGTCTTTTGTCAATGCTATTTGTAATAATTCAAAAAACATTGGTAAACGCTTTCAGTAAAACTGTAGCGGTTCAGTCTGTCATCCACCCCGTTTATTCTAAGGTTAAACGCAAAAGGGCCGCCGAATGACAGCCCTTATGATTATCTCGCTTAACGAATAAATCAGATCAGTTTACCCATCTTCGGCAGTTCACCCACCAGCGGTGCCACATAATCAAGCCAGGCCTGCGTTACATCATTGCCGGCATCGTTGATATATTCATCTTTCAACTCGGTCGCCTCGCGTGCCACAGTCGATAGCGGCGTGATGAAACATTCACTGGCGTACGGCGTGCTGGACAGGCGACGAATCGCCACCGAACCCGGCTCGCCATTTTCCACGGCATGATCGACGCCAAAACCACCCACCAGACGCGCCTCTTCGGCATCAACCGAAGAGATAACCGATGGGAAACTGCGTTGCAGATAACCAAACGTATCGGCGCGCACGCGCACAGATTCACCCGCATAAGCTTCTTTCACTTTACCGGACAGGAAATCGCCCAGTGCGCCTGTACCGGAGAGTTGCAGGTTGCCATGCGAATCGCGTTCGCCGCTGGTCATCACAGGATCGCCATCGGCGTTGGTAATGCCTTCAGAAACAGCCACCAGACAGCGCCCGTATTTCGCCATCGTTGATTTTACATCTGCCTGAAACTGCGCCATATCAAAGGTGCGTTCCGGCACATAAATCAGATGCGGACCATCGCCATCGCTCTGACGCGCCAAAGCAGATGCGGCAGTCAAAAAGCCTGCATCGCGACCCATGACGATATTAATTTTAACACCGGACAGCGCGGCGTTGTCACGATCATCACCCATAAAAGCCAGCGCCACGAAACGCGCTGCTGAAGCATAACCGGGGCAGTGATCGGTGACTTTTAAATCGTTATCGATGGTTTTGGGAATATGAATGGTGCAGAAATCGTAATCAGCCTGTTTGGCCATTTCGGCAATAATGTACGCGGTTTCTGCCGAGTCGTTGCCGCCGACATAAAAGAAATAGCGCACATCGTTTTTCTTAAAGACTTCAAACACCCGCTCGCATTCCGCTTTGCCCGGCTTTAAACGCACCGAACCAAGCCCAGCCGCAGGCGTGGCCGCCAGCACTTCCAGTTCTTCCTCACTTTGCGTGGTCAGATCAATGAAGTCTTCGCTCATAATACCTGCGATACCATGTTTGGCACCGAGGATGCCTGTAATATCCGCATGTTTGCGCGCTGCCAGTATCGCGCCCACCAAAGATTGATTAATGACCGCCGTTGGCCCACCCGACTGACCGATTACCATTTTGCCCTGCAATGCCATGTTTTAAGCCTCCACTAAAAAGTTTGCCGCATCATAACGTCAATCATGGGTGCTGGTATAGAAGCAATTCCGGCATGTACTTCATAACCATCGCGGTAAAGAATTGCCGCCATGACAGATTTAAAAATAACACTGACGGCTATCATAAAAATACTGGAACAAACAGGTAGCGAAATCATCATGCCTGCGTTTTTGTCGTCGGTTCAATCCTCCACCAAAGCCGATGGTTCCGTGGTGACCGAAACCGATCTGGCCTGCCAGCAATTCATTCAGGATGAACTGGAGCGTCTGGACAGCAGCATCGCTTTTCTCGGTGAGGAAATGACCGAAACAGAGCAACTGGCCTGCCTGCAACAAAGCGATGGCCGTTACTGGTGTCTGGATCCGCTCGACGGCACCAGTAATTTTATGGCTCACTTTCCCGGCTTTGCCATTTCGCTGGCTCTGATTGAAAACGGCATCGTGCAACTGGCCTGTATTCACGACCCGGTACGCCGCGAAACATTCAGCGCACAGCGAGCATGCGGCGCACATTTGAATAGCCAGCCGATTTTCTCATCGCATCATGAACAGGTGAGTAATGCAGTCGGCTTTATCGACTTCAAGCGTCTCGACCCGGCACTGGCTGCTACTCTGGCGACGCAACCGATCTACCGCAGTCAGCGTAATATCGGTTCCTGCGCGCTGGAATGGGCCTGGCTAGCCGCCGGGCGTGGCCAGTTCATCATCCATGGCGGTGAAAAGATTTGGGACTTCGCCGCTGGCAGTCTGATTGCCGAAGAAGCAGGTTGCGTGGTCAGTAACTTTGACAATGCGCCCCTTTTTCCGTGCGCCACACTTTCCGCCCCTGTTTTAGCCGCCTGCAAGCCTGCGATTCACGCATCACTGAAACTTCAACTGAAAAGCTGAACTACCGAAAAACAAAGCATAATTGCAAAAACCAATTTCATGGTCGCTTTTTCAGGCCTAATCCGCTAGTGTGCGCCTGCAAATTTTACAGGCATCGTTCTAACAATGCCTTTTAAACGCATACAAACCGGAGGGGAATACAGCATGAATACAGTAGCCGATCTGAAAATTGACTTGGTTGAAGTCTGCGAAGCCGCAGCCCGCGCTTGCGCACCTTATGTTGGCTCAGGCCAAAAAGATGAAGGGGATGGGCTAGCTGTTGATGCCATGCGCACTCGCATTAATCAGGTAAAAATGAAAGGTGTTATTGTTATTGGTGAAGGCGCTAAAGATGAAGCTCCTGCATTGTATGACGACGAACCTGTTGGTGATGGCCGTGGTATCGGCGTTGATATCGCTGTTGATCCCATTGAAGGTACCAATTTGTTTGCTCGTGATGCAGCCGGGTCAATTGTAACCCTGGCAGCAGCACCAGCGGGAACCATGTTTCGCCCCGGTTCATGCTTCTACATGGAAAAACAAGTATATCCAAAAGCCGCTCGCGGTAAAATCGATCCTGAAGCGCCTGTTGCTGACCGGCTCGCACAACTTGCACTGGCATTAGGGAAAACCGTTGCTGAAGTCACTGTGTTTGTCCTGGATAAACCACGTCATCAAGGTTTATTGAAAGAAATCTATGCTTGTGGCGCTAAAGTTCGTTTGGCCACAGATGGTGATGTGAATGGTGCAATTCAGGCTGTATTGAATATGGGCTCTGATGCGCTGTTTGGCATTGGCGGAACGCCTGAAGGCATTGTAACTGCCTGCGCAGCACGTGCAATGGGCGCCGAAATGTTTGGCCGTATGGCACCTCAAAAAGACTTTGAAATTAAATTGTGCGAAGAAGAAAACATCGATACCAAAACATTCATCACGCGCGATGAACTGGTGACTTCTGACGATTGTATGTTCATTGCGACTGGATTGACCAGTGGTGAATACGTCGAGCATGTGAAAGTCGGTGTTGATGCTGATGGTAAATACATGACGACAGATACCGTTGTACTGTCTGGCTCCGTGGGCAATATTCGCCGCGTTCAGACCACCTTGCACGTTTAAATTAAGCAGGATTTAGAGATTAATAATTTTTCATAAGTTTTACTTATGGTAAAAATAATAACTACTGATTGGGCATGAACAGCATAGTTATATATTGTTCCGCTCCGTCGTTTAACATAGACCTATTCTAACAAGGGGATAAAAACACATGACAAATAGCAGCCGTAGACACCTGGCCAACGCCATTCGCGCACTTGCAATGGACAGCGTTCAGAAAGCAAATTCCGGACATCCGGGCGCACCGATGGGCATGGCGGATATCGCCGAAGTCCTGTGGAATGATTATATGCAGCACAATCCGAACAACCCGAAATGGGCTGATCGCGATCGTTTCATCCTGTCCAACGGCCATGGCTCCATGTTGATTTATTCCCTGCTGCACCTGACCGGCTACGATCTGGCTATTGATGATCTGAAACAGTTTCGTCAGCTGCATTCCCGTACGCCGGGTCACCCGGAATACGGTTATGCACCGGGCATTGAAACCACCACCGGCCCGCTCGGCCAGGGCATCACCAATGGCGTGGGTATGGCCATTGCCGAATCCATGCTGGCTGGTCAGTTCAACAAGCCGGGTCACGATATTGTTGACCACAACACCTACGTGTTCCTGGGCGACGGCTGTATGATGGAAGGTATTTCACACGAAGCATGCTCGCTGGCTGGCACCCTGGGTCTTGGCAAGCTGATTGCATTCTGGGATGACAACGGCATTTCCATTGATGGTGAAGTCGAAGGTTGGTTCACCGATGATACCCCGGCTCGTTTTGAAGCATACGGCTGGCAGGTCATTCGCAATGTTGATGGCCATGATGCTACTGAAATCAAGGCTGCCATTGAAACTGCCCGCGCAGAAACCGGCAAACCAACCATGGTTTGCTGCAAAACTGTCATCGGTTTCGGCTCTCCGAACATGGCTGGCTCACATGATTGCCATGGCGCTGCCCTTGGT
Source organism: uncultured Zetaproteobacteria bacterium (assembly GCA_964504835.1). Taxonomy (GTDB): domain Bacteria; phylum Pseudomonadota; class Zetaproteobacteria; order Mariprofundales; family Mariprofundaceae; genus Mariprofundus. Next base: position 140 of record CAZDFL010000126.1, on the reverse strand, counting down.
GATGAAGAAATCGCACTGGTTCGCAAAGAACTGGGCTGGGATGCCGCACCGTTTGAAATCCCTGATGATGTATATGCAGGTTGGAACAACAAGGATGCTGGCGCTGCTGCTGAAGCAGAATGGAACACCCGTTTTGCAGC
>CAZDFL010000125.1:0-4481 GCA_964504835.1 uncultured Zetaproteobacteria bacterium | reverse complement strand
ATGGTGCGCGGTACTGGATTCGAACCAGTGGCCTTCGGCTTCGGAGGCCGATGCTCTATCCATCTGAGCTAACCGCGCATATTTTGTCTGACCGCCGGTAATCTATTAATTTTACATGGTCACGTTTTAAATCCATTTCGCGCTCAACTCTAATGAGTGATTCAGACAATTGAAACAAAGCGCTGCACAATTGGGATTCACAAACAAGTCAGCATAAGCCCGGTATGGCATTGGCGATGGCTCTGGATAGAGTTGGCTGGTGACCTCTTATTTGTTCAAACGCCTCGCCGGTATGATTCCCTTGCTGTTCGGCATCACCATTATTTCTTTCGGCATGATGCATCTGGCGCCGGGTGAGCCGAGCGTGGTCGGTCAGGAATTCAATCCCAAAGTATCCGCTCAGGATATTGAGCGGTTGCGATCCTATTACGGGCTGGATAAGCCTCTGTATGTGCAATATTGGGTTTGGCTGAAAAAGCTGGCTGTGCTGGACTTCGGGCAATCATTCTCAGCCGACGGACGCGCCGTGCTGGATAAAATCGCTGAACGTATCCCGGTTACGCTGTGGATCAATGTGTTGGCCATGCTGTTGATTATTGCCATCGCCATCCCCATTGGCGTGGCCAGTGCAGTGCGGCGTGATTCGTGGTTCGACAAGGGCATGACCGTGTTTGTGTTTATCGGCTTTGCCATCCCCTCCTTCTGGCTCGGGCTGTTACTGATGATTGGCCTCGGCGTCAATTTGAACTGGTTACCGATTTCGGGTCTGCATGATTATAGCTGGCAACAGATGAACTTCTGGCAGCAACAAACCGATATGCTCAAACACCTGATCCTGCCCGTTTTTGTATCGGCGATTGGTGGTCTGGCTGGCATGAGCCGGTTTATGCGCACCGGTATGCTGGATGTGATTCGCGCCGATTATATCACCACGGCGCGCGCCATGGGCATTCCTGAAAATACGATTCGTTATCGGCTCGCCCTGAAAAATGCCATGCTGCCCATCATCACCCTGCTCGGCCTCTCCATTCCCGGCCTGATTGGCGGCTCGGTGATTGTCGAACAATTATTCTCGTTGCCCGGCATGGGTTTGTTATTTTATGAATCGGTGTTGTCACGCGATTACCCGCTGGTCATGGGCATCACCGTGATCGGTGCTGTGTTGACCTTGCTTGGCAATCTGGTGGCCGACCTCGCCTATGCATGGGCTGATCCGCGCATTCGCCATGGCGGCAAAGGATGATAGCAATGTTACGTAATCATTCACTCATTCTGATCGGCGGAACTGTGGTCGCTACGGTGGCATTGCTCGCCATTCTGGCACCGTGGATTGCGCCCTTCGACCCCACCGATATTGATGTCAGCGTCATTCTGATGCCACCATCATGGCAACACTGGTGCGGCACCGACACGCTGGGGCGTGATGTATTCTCGCGCATGCTGTTCGGAGCCCGCGTCTCGCTGGCGGTCGGCTTTGTAGCGGTCGGCATATCCATGTTGCTGGGACTGATACTGGGGGCCGTAGCAGGCTATTTCGGCGGACGCACCGATGCACTGATTATGCGCGCTACTGATATGGTGCTCTGCTTTCCGACTTTTTTCCTGATTCTGGCCGTCATCGCCTTTCTGGAACCATCGATCTGGAATATTATGATCGTGATCGGGTTGACCTCATGGATGGGTGTGGCGCGCCTTGTACGAGCCGAGTTTCTGAGTTTAAGTCGGCGTGAATTTGTGCTGGCCGCACACAGCCTTGGCGTGGCTCCGATTCGTATGATGTGGCGCTATTTGTTACCCAATGCCATGGGGCCGGTGCTGGTGTCGGCCATTCTGGGTATTGCTGGCGCGGTGCTGGTGGAATCAGGCTTATCGTTCCTCGGGCTCGGCGTACAGCCGCCCGACCCTTCCTGGGGAAACATTTTAACCGACGGCAAGGATAATATTCAAATCGCCTGGTGGCTGTCGGTTTATCCGGGTATGGCGATTTTAACCACAGTGCTGGGCTACAACCTGCTCGGCGAGGGACTGCGCGATTATTTTGATCCAAAGCTAAGATCATAAGGTCACAGACAAAGATTGCACCACGAAGGACACGAAGAGCACGAAGGAATTACAAACACGAACCTGAGCTTCCTGTTGCTGGTTTTCTTCGTGCTCTTCGTGTCCTTCGTGGTGAAAAAAAAGATTGAGCATAACAGGCGATACGCAATGACAGATCATGACTATATGCAGATGGCGCTGGAGCAGGCGGAACTGGCGGCACAGGCCGGAGAAGTGCCGGTCGGGGCGGTGCTGGTGCTTGAGGACGGACAGGTGTTTGCCAGCCACAATGCGCCGATCAGCCTGCATGATGCCAGCGCCCATGCTGAAATGCGGGTGATTCGGATTGCCTGCGCAGCAACTGAAAATTACAGACTTCCCGGCAGCACGCTTTATGTCACGCTGGAACCATGCTCGATGTGCGCCGGTTGCATTGTGCATGCCCGTATCGCGCAGGTCGTGTATGCGGCCAGCGATAGCAAAACAGGTGCAGTAGAATCACTGTATCAGTTATTGTCCGATACGCGGCTGAACCATCAAAGCGAAGTGGTTGGCGGTGTTATGGCTGATACAGCTGCCGCATTGCTAAAAAAATTCTTCAGAGACAAGCGAAAATCAGCGAGACTGTAAGCTTTTCTTTAATGTCGTTGCCAGTACCTGCATGCGAAATGGCTTACTCAATATCCAACTGTTCGGTATTTTATCCTGTTTAGTGAGTACCTTCTTGCGATCATAGGCCGTTGCCAGAATAATCGGCAGCTTCGGATTGATAGCACGCAATCGCCCGGCTGTCTCAACGCCGCCCATCTCAGGCATCACCACATCCAGCAAGGCAATATCAATCGTTTCCAAACCTTCTTTACCCAACGCATCCAGCCCGGTATTCGCCGTAATTACCTGGTAGCCGAGATGCGTGAGCAAGGCTGACGTCGTGTTCAGCACAATTTCCTCGTCATCAACCAGCAATACTGTTTCGCCATGACCTTGCGGCAGCCGCTCAGCACTATTCCTGACTTCCACAGACTGCTCGCCATGCAGAGGTAAATAAATCCGAAATGTCGTACCTTGATACTGCTTGCTGTCGATCTGGATGGCGCCCTGATGCGATTGCACCACGCCATAGACAGTCGATAAGCCCAACCCCGTACCCTCGCCTACTTCCTTGGTGGTAAAAAAAGGTTCGAATAACTGATCACGAATAGATTCAGGAATACCGCAACCGTTGTCAGCCACGCTCAGTTCAAGCCATGGCCCGTCAGCCAGACCCTGATATTTTTCATGCAACCGGGTCTGCGTGCCAATCCGCTGCAGACCAATGTGAATGGACGGCTTATCCACCGCTTTCACCGCATCGCGAGCATTGACCAGCAGATTCAACACCAGTTGCTGCAATTGAACTTCATCGCCCATCAGTGTCGCCGTCTCATCCAAATCGAATGCATGGGTAATTGCTATATTTTCAGGCACCCCCAGTTCCACCAGTTTCAGCGATTCCTCAAGAAACGGACGAAATACGACCGGCTCCATTCGCACCATGCCCTTGCGGGCAAAGGTGAGCAATTGGCCAATCATCTTGGATGCCCGATCACACAATTCATTGATACGATCAGCTCTGGCGCGACCTTCCGACGACAGCGACTCATCATGACCGATGAGATACAGATTACCCATCATCCCGGCCAGCATATTATTAAAATCATGGGCAATGCCACCAACCAGCGTGCCAATCCCTTCCATCTTCTGTGCCTGAAGCAATTGCGCCTCACTTTCATCCAATGCTCTGCTGCGCTCTTCGACGCGCTGATCCAGCTTGCTATTAATATCCTTGAGCACATCCATGACCATGGCGTTATCCATTTTCAAGGCCATGGCATCCACAATGCGTTCGAGCAATGCAGCCGATGCATCCAGCCGGTTGCCTTCTTCCGAGTCACAGGCAAACAGAAACAGGCCATCGGGCAAAAAACGACTGTGAAATGGCACCAACAATATTTCGTTGGCGCAAAAAGTATCCGGCACAGGTAAATCAAGCTGACTACAGGCTGACGCCTTCAAATAACGCGGCTGCTCCAGACTGCCAATGATAGTGTTCAGGGAGATGCAGCATCCATCCAGATTGTCGCCTGAAAACAAGGTGCCGGAACTGACCACATGAAATGCACCATGCTCGATCATGCCACCGCAGCACAAGGGAATATCCTTGAGCAAAGCCATGCGCTCCAAGCCTTTGGTCAGAATCTGCTGGCAATCACTTAGCGGATTAATGGCTTCATGAATAACACCCAGCAGAAGCATGTCTTCCGCCTGGCTGGTTAAATGCGCATTCTCCTGTTCAAGCCGTTGTACACGCGCCTTCAACTGACCCATTTCTGCTTCCATCAAGGTGACAGTGGTCGATTCAAATGAGGCGGACTCAGGCATATATACCTGCTCTCCGGCTA
>CAZDFL010000124.1:0-4586 GCA_964504835.1 uncultured Zetaproteobacteria bacterium | reverse complement strand
ACCCGTCGCTATGTGCTGGAAACAGCCGTCCAGATACCGACCATCCAACGCTTACATGGCACGGCACTGGAAACAGATTGGGTCTGGACAGCGGGTTTTCGCTGGAATTTTTAGTCAAAAGCATTTCACCACAGAGAGCACAGAGTACGCAGAGAAAGACAAAGAACAGCAGGAGAAAATATTGCGAAAAATACAACAGTTTCTTGTTATTGTGATGCTATCTATAGCGCCGTTGAGTATTGCATTTGCAGGGGGGACAACAGGCCAAACAGCGACCATTGCCGTGGATGGTTTGTCCTGTCCGTTTTGCGCCTATGGTCTGGAGAAGAATCTGAAAAAGGTGAACGGGGTAGAATCTGTTAAAATAGACATGAAATCAGGCCACGCGACCGTGGCGTTAAAACAGGGTGCGCAAGTTGAGGATCAGGCGCTGCGACAGGCTGTAAAGAAAGCGGGTTTTACAGCACGCGATATTACACGCAACTGAGATGCGCCATTCTCTGAGTTTGTTGCTGGTGTTAATGCTGTTTGCTTGCACCGGCAGCCCTGCCGATGTGCAGGTATGGGGAGGGGAGGGCAGTGAACCCGGTCAGTTTAATGAGCCTTTTGATGTGGCGGTGGATGCGGACGGTTTTGTTTATGTTACCGATGTGCGCAATAAACGGGTGCAGAAATTTACGGCGGACGGTGATTTTGTGCTGGCCTTCGGTCAGCAACTGTTTGAAAAGCCCGGCGGCATTGGTATCGGCCCGGATGGTGCAGTGTGGGTCACCGATTACGATCTGGATCGTGTCTTTCATTTTGACACCAGCGGCACGCTCATCGCCGCATGGGGTGAGGCAGGCGATAAGCCGGGTGAATTTGAATCGCCGGTAGATGTGGCCGTGAATGCTGCCGGGCTGGTCTATGTGGTGGATCAGTATCACCATCGTATCCAGAAATTTTCAGCCGATGGACAATTGATCAGCACATGGGGCACGCAGGGCAAGGTCAGCGTGGTGCGTTCAGCGCTGAATTTTCTGATCGCTGATGGTCGCGAATCCGAATTCTACTATCCATCCCGCATTGCCATTGGTCAGGATAACCGTGTGTATGTCTCCGATGCCTACAATAATCGTGTGCAGGTGTTCGACTCCGCAGGTCATTTTCTGCACAGTATCGGTGGTATGGGGTTGTGGGGTGGCCGTTTTCGTGTGGCTTCCGGCCTTGCTGTTGCATCTGACGGCAGCCTGCTTGTAGCGGATTTTTATAATAATCGCATTCAGCATTTTGATCATCAGGGCAACTTCATTCAGGCATGGGGTGGTGCGGGCAATAAATCCGGTCAATTCTCCGGCCCTACCGGTGTTGCAGTAAGTCGCGATGGAAAAATATATATTGCCGACTGGGGTAATCACCGAATCCAGTATTTCAGGCTCGATGCCAGTAAGGAATAATTTATCTTGCTATAGCCCGGACTGTTCATAAATACTGCGGGTCAGCGAGGTACACTATGAGCGAAACAAACGGGCCGAGCCGGGAACAATTACGGGCGCACCGGCAGGTGTTCTGGGATGCATGGCACAAGGCGCAGGCGGGTCTGCCGCTCAATGCGCTGGATGTGCGGATTGCACGGGTGATTAAAATGCATCCGGAATATCATCATTTTTTCGATGATATGGAAGATTTTCTGGAACGGGATTTCGAGATGGATGATGGTATGAATCCGTATCTGCATTTGTCTCTGCATCTGGCGCTGGAGGAACAGGCTGCGACCAAACACCCCCCTGAAATGGCGCGGGCGCTGGATCATATGATTACCATGAAAAAAATGGATCGCCACGATGCGCTGCACAAGATTCTCGAAGTGCTGGCTGAAACGGTTTATTACGCCCAGCGTGCTGGTCGTGAGCCGGATGTGGAAGCCTATGCCCGGCGCATGAAGGAGCTGTCCGAATTATGATCCGAAGTATCTTTGTAGCGCTGTTCTTTTTCTTTGGCCCGGCCTTGCTGTTGTTTATGTTGCGCAATCTCATCCTGTTGCTGTTGTTGCGGGCAAAACACCGGCGCGAGAAACCACCAGAGCCGGAAATCATCGATATTACGCCGGTGGATAAAGAGCGTGCCCCCAACTGGTTTTATGCGCTTGTCGTAGCGATCAGTCTGGTCAGTGCGGTAACGGTATTTATGCAGCTGGAAAAGAAGGGCGATGTCGAGGTACAAAAATATGTACCTGCTCATATGGATCAATCCGGCAATATCGTGAAGGGACATTGGAAGAATACTCAAAAACATAATCAATAATGGTAGACGAGGGGATGTTGATTCTTCCTGATCTGGATCGTTCAGAAGTATCCGCGTGTTTGCAAGCAGGCGGCTTGCTGCTCACGGCCTCGCCGCAACAGGCCAGTGACTGGAAGCGGCGGCTGGTATCGGATGCGGATTGCGGGGTGTGTGAAACGCCGCAGGTATTGCATTGGCATGCATGGCTGGGTGATCTGGCGGCGGCGCAGACGTCGCTACCTGTTCCGCTCAATCGAATTCAGGAAAGCTGGTTGTGGGAACAGGTCATTCGGGCGGATTTGTTACAATCATCGGGTGGCATGGAGCAATCAACCGCATCTGTACGCGGGTTAGCCGGGCATGCTCGCGATGCATACGCCATGATGCAGGATTATCAGATTGATGCGGATGCGTTGCTGGTTGGCGGCGATGAAGCAGATGCGTTGTTGCGCTGGATTGCTGCTGTGCATCAACAGTTAGAAAGCGGTGCGTTATCAGGGCGAATGCTGGCTGCTGATGTCGGGCAGCGATTGCTTCAATGCCTGGACGAAATCGATAAACCGGAATCCATCCTGCTGGCCGGATTCGATGTGATGACACCGATGCAGCAAGCCTTGTTGTCGGGCTTGCAGGAGGCGGGTGTTCATCTGGAGCAGGTGCAGGATGAATCGAAATCAGCGCTGGCGACGCTGTGCGCCTGTGACGACGTGCAGGCGGAATGCAATCACATTGCAGCGCGTGTTCAAGCGATGCTGGCAGAAAATCCTGCGGAACGCATTGCCATTATGACCTCCGATGCTGTGCAGGATATCTCCCGCTTGAAGCGGACGTTGAATGATGCGCTGATCCCGGCTCTGCGTTGCGATCCGTCCCATTCGGTGCAAGCCGTTGCTGTGAACGGGGAGCGTTTATCCGATTCACCGATGATTGCGCAATTGCTGCATGTGTTGACGTTGGCTGGCGAGTTTTCGTTGTCGTTTGATGATGTGTCGCCGCTGCTGTTTTCACCGTGGTTGACGGGTTTTGACGACGAACGTTTTGAACGCGCCAGACTCGATGCAACATTGCGAAAGAATAATCGTCACCGCATGAGCTTCAAAAGCCTGATAAATGCCAGAGATGTAAAGAAACTGCCGGAATTATTATCGCTACTGAAAGCGCTGGCGGCTTGGACCAGGAAACAGCGCTCGGCCAATGATTGGGTGAAAGCAGTGCATGAATTGCTCAAGGCGACCGGCTTTGTGCAGGTCGGCTCCGATCTGGAAGCGCAGCGCAGTAATCATGAGATTCGCCAGATGAATGCGTTTCGTGATGTGTTGATTTCGCTGGTGGCCGTGGATGCGATGGGCGAAACACTGTCGTGGGCTAAATTCTTGTCCTTGCTGCGCACGGGCTGCTCTGAAGTCCGGCTGACTGAGACGGCCAGATATGGCAATGTGGCCGTGTTGCCGCTGACGCAGGTTTCCGGGCTTCGCTTTGATCATGTGTTTGTCATGGGACTGGATGAAGAAGCCTTCCCGCCGCCAGCGCGTCCATACCCCTTATTGCCTGCCAGCGTGCAGAAGCAATATGCGCTGCCGATGAGCAGCGGGGCGCTTGTTTATGACGAATCGCAACGGCTGTGGGATTCGTTGTTGCGATCAGCGCCCGGCATCGAGATTTCGTATGCCAAACAGCGTGATGAAAAGGATATATTGCCATCATCCTTTGTCGCTGACCTTAAGCCTCAGCCGTGCGCGCTGATGGAAAAGGAATCAGTGCGCTCGGCGATGGAAAACATGGATGATATGTCAGACGTGCCATTGCCAGCCGGAATTGATGTTCGTGGTGGTACAGCGATTGTTCGCAATCAATCCGCCTGCCCGTTCAGAGCCTTTGCAACGCACCGGCTTGGCATCACGGCGCTGGAGGAAACTGCGCCGGGCATTGAGGCGAAAAGCAAAGGCTCCTTGCTGCATCTGGCGCTGGAATATATCTGGCGGAATCTTGGGCGGCGTGCCGCGCTGGAGGCACTCAGCGACGATGAAACGATAAGCTTGATTGATGCTGCAATTGAACACGCATGGGGAAAATCTTATGTGGCGGTGGATAACCGGACGCAGGATTATGAGAAGAAACGCATGCATAAAGTGTTGCTGGCATGGGTAGAACTGGAATTGCAACGCCCCGATTTCACCGTGGCGGCGATTGAGCAGGCATATCAGATACGCTTGCCTGAAAATGCCGATCAACAGTTCACAGTCAAAATCAAGGCCGACCGCATGGATGTGGATGCGATGGGTCGCAAGATTTTGATTGATTACAAAACCGGCGCCAAACAGTCC
>CAZDFL010000123.1:0-4630 GCA_964504835.1 uncultured Zetaproteobacteria bacterium | reverse complement strand
GATTATTTGGAAAAACTGTTAATGGGAAAGTGACAGTTTTAATGCGATTGCCCTGGTGGCAGGGACTACGACAGGGGGTTCAAAATGAGCACTTGTGCCGTTGCACGATATATTTTCGTAAGGGACTAAGTCAGTCGAGCTTCAGATGCCGGTATCCGTGGCTTTGAATTTCTTCATTTTAGCGTACACTTTATTGGGATATTTCATACGACCGAGTGAGCCGTTATACGCGCCCAGTGCACGATCCAGTGTTTTATAGCGATCAATATAATGGCGGATAATGGCGCAGCCATAGCGCACATTGGTTTCAATACTGAGCAGGTTATCATCCGGTTTGCCCAGCTCCTTTTTCCAGAACGGCATCACCTGCATCAAGCCGACCGCACCGACATTGCTGACTGCAAAATGATCAAATTGCGATTCTACCGCAATGATGCCCAGAATCAGTTCCGGAGATAGCTTCTGTTTTTTACTATAGATATACACCCAGCGGGCAATGGTTTCCGCTTCATCGGCATCGGCTACCCAGGGGCGAATCGTTGCGATAATATCCTTCACCCACACCGTTTGCTCAAAATCCGTCTGCTTCGGCTGTGCAGCCGGTTCCAGCATCTGACGCAATTCTTCTTTCTCTTGCGGTTCAATATCGAGCAGGCCGAGATTTTTTTCAATAATCTGTTTGACTGCCGTTTGTTCCAGATGCTGTTTATCCTCGGTGTTGCTATTCAGCCAGGCGGGGATGGTTAGCACAAAACCCACCACCATCACCCCGGCCAGAATCGCCTTGGGAGATCTGTCGCCGAGGCGTCGTCTTAATTCTTCAGCGTTCAGTTTCCCATCCCCATCGAGCGTAGTTCAGCCAATACGGTGGTGGTCACATCAGCCAGTGCAACGGCACGCCGCTCAGCCTTGCGCCAGCCGATTTCCACCACGCCGTCATTCAGACCACGATCACCGACCACAATCTGGAATGGCATGCCAATGAGTTCAGCATCCTTGAATTTAACACCGGGTCTTTCTTTACGTTCATCCCACAACACATCAATGCCTGCATCCAGCAGTTGTTGATAAATTGTAGCCGATGCCTCCAGTACCGCATCGGTTTTGCCCATGCTGATCAAATCAAGTTGAAACGGTGCCAGCTCCAGCGGCCAGTCGATGCCCGAATCATCATTGCGCTGCTCGACCACTGCCGCCATCAGACGGGAAATGCCGATACCATAACAGCCCATCGTCGCCACGCTGCGTTTACCTTGTTGATTCTGGAACATCACTTCCATCGGTTCGGTATAGCGTGTACCCAGCGCAAATACCTGCCCGACCTCAATGCCGCGCGATAATTCAATCGCGCTATCACAATGCGGGCAACGATCACCGGCACGGGTTTCTCGCAGATCGGCAAATACTGCATCCGGTATATCGCGTGCGATATCCAGCCCGGTTACATGTGTATCCGCAGCATTGGCACCAGCGACCAAACCTGTTGCCCCTTTTAAGCTGTGATCCATCCAGACGCGCGCAGATACAGCTTGCGGACCGACAAAGCCGGTGACGCCGCCAATATTGGCAATATCATCATCGCTGGTCATCTCAACACTGTCTGCACCGACAATATGAGCCAGCTTGATTTCCTGCACCTGATCATCACCACGCACGCAAGCCACCACAATCGCCCCGTCATGTTCGCCACCGACCGCGCGGTAGACCAGCGTTTTAACCAGCATGGCAATATCGACTGCAAGGAATTCAGCCACATCATCCACGCTGGTCACGGCTGGCGTGTTGACCTCAGTCAGCGCTGCCTGCTGGCCAGATGCGACGGGTCGCTGTGACACTGCCTTTTCGACATTGGCGGCATAATCACAGCCGGAACAATGGGCAATCAAATCCTCGCCCGATTCGGCCAGCACATGAAACTCATGCGAATCACTACCGCCAATCGAGCCGGTATCAGCTTCCACCGGCCTGAACTTCAGACCAAGACGCGTAAAAATCCGGCCATAGGCATCAAACATATTTTTATATTCTTCAGCCAGACTTTCGTCATCGGCATGGAATGAGTACGCATCTTTCATAACAAATTCGCGCCCGCGCATCAGTCCGAAGCGGGGGCGAATCTCATCACGGAATTTATTCTGAATCTGGTATAAATTCATCGGTAACTGCTTATACGAACGCAATTCGCGGCTGACCAGATCGCAGATGACCTCTTCATGGGTCGGGCCGAGACAGGATTCGTGACCATGTCGATCCTTGAAACGCAGCAATTCCGGGCCGTATTTTTCCATGCGTTCGGACTTTTTCCACAGCTCGCACGGCTGCACCATCGGCATCAATAATTCCTGTGCGCCTGCCCGGTTCATCTCATCACGCACCACCGCTTCGATTTTGCGCAACACACGCAAACCCAGCGGTAAATAATCATACACGCCCGAAGTCACACGGCGGATATAACCGGCTCTGAGCAATAATTGATGGGAGATCACCTCGGCATCTGCCGGAGCCTCTCGCAATGTTGGAATAAATAGTTTTGAATAACGCATGGCAGCAAGCATAGCGATGACGGATTCATTCAGGTAGTCCCGTTTTTTCGTTGTTGTTTGTTTGATGTAAAATCCGGCAGACTTTCAGCCTGATTGTTCGGGAGAGTTATGATGGATCCGCAGCATTTTGTGACAGCATTGACAGCGTCCCGAATCGATAGATTTATGTTTCGGGGTCGGGAATTTTTCGTGAAACGCGATGATTTGATTGATCCGCTCCTTTCCGGCAATAAATATCGTAAACTATACGCTCTGATCCAAACCCCGGCAGACAGGTATAAAAAAATCACCTCCTACGGCGGCGTCCAATCCAATGCCATGCTTTCGCTTGCAGCGCTGTGCCAGCAAAAAGGCTGGCAATTCCACTACACATCAAAATCTGTCCCGCACCATCTCAAAACCAACCCGAGCGGCAATTTTGCGTTAGCGCTTCAATCAGGCATGCAATTGCACGAAGTGGAGCATGATGCATATAAGCAGGCGATTGATACACTGCAATCACAGCGTGATGACTCAACCTTGTTTGTGCCTCAGGGCGGCGCAGATCCGATGACGCAAGCAGGTATTCACAAACTGGCGCAGGAGATCAGACAATGGCGGCATGCAAACGACATTGAGCGTCTCCATGTCGTCACCCCGTCCGGCACCGGCACGACGGCCTGTTATCTGGCAACCGGCCTGCCCGATGCGCTTGTGCTGACGATGCCAGTCGTGGGTGACAAGGATTATTTGATTGCCCAGATGATGCATCTGGAAGAGATGCCTAAAAACCTGTACATTCTCGAAAACAGCAGAAAATACCATTTCGCCAAACCGTATCCTGAGTTGCTCGCTATGTATCGGGAACTCAGCGCTGCAGGTATCGAATTCGACCTGATTTATGGCGCGCTGATGTGGCATACCCTGCTTCAGCATATCGACCGGTTCGAAGGCACCATGCTCTATGTGCATAGCGGTGGTTTGATGGGCAATGACACTATGCTGGCGCGCTATCGGCACAAGGGGCTGCTCACCGCCAAACCGAACAGACAGCGCCCATGCAAGGATATCAGGGCAGGGCACAGATGTGACAGCCTGCCTGCCAGTCTGTCTTGATGTGCATCAATGGAAGCAGCAGTATGCTGGTTAGGATCATATGGTTCGGGAGTTATAAATGGAAAGTATACGCAGCGTATTGACGCGCGAACATCACGCTTGTGACGGTCTGGTTGATGTATTCGAAACCTCGGTGTCACAGCAGCAGTGGGATAAAGCAGCGGCTCTTTTTGCTGACTTTTCGGCAAGTATGGAACGCCATCTGGGTAAGGAAGAGGATGTGCTTTTCCCTGCTATGGAACAGAAAATGGGGCAGGGCATGGGGCCTGTTCAGGTGATGCGCGCAGAGCACGAAAATATGCGCCGACTGTTCAGTGAAATCAGGGCAGATATAGCACAGCAACAGTCCGAACATTGTCTGGGACTGACCGATACGTTGCTGATGTTGATTCAGCAACACAACCTCAAGGAAGAAAGCATGCTCTATGCCATGGCCGACCAGATTCTGGCTGATGAACAAGGTGAGATCATAGCGCAACTGTGCGCATACGATGGAGACAGCTGATTGGCCGTGAATCCGGAGCAATTGCTGGATGTCAATCTGCTGGAACCGCCCGAACCGATGGGACGCATTCTGTCTGCTATTGATGCTCTGGCGCAGGGCCGCTATTTGCGTGTGTTGATCCACCGCGAACCTTTCCCGCTTTACGATATCCTCAGACGGGAAGGCTTTGTCCACAGCATTCAACCAGGCAGACACAGCGCCTTTGAATTATTCATCTGGCATGCCCGCGATGATAAAGTTCGCGCCTTGGTGCAGTCCGCTACAGATGCATTGAACATCTCAGACCCATGAAACATGCCTCCGGGCTGACTCTGGAGCAAGCGCCTCCGATTTCCGTACCGCTGCGTTTCTTTCTCAGTGCGCCCTTGTTCGGGCTGGCGGCAGCCATGCTGTTGATGATGTCCGGACCGGAAATCCTGTCCGGACGCTGGATGCCTCAAACCATGGCGCTGACCCATCTGATGACGCTGGGCTTTATCAGCATGAT
>CAZDFL010000122.1:0-4642 GCA_964504835.1 uncultured Zetaproteobacteria bacterium | reverse complement strand
CTACGCATCTGAGTGTCGAGATTCTACTGGCTGAAGAAATAAACTTAGGGGAAATATGAAAGTTCAACTTGCATATTTCCCCAAGCGCTGGGGGATTATCTTGAGACCTATGTGGAACGCGACCTCCGGCAGCTTATTTCGATTAAGGATCTGTCGCTATTTGAACGATTTATCCGATTATGCGCTGGTCGCGTAGGCCAGTTGCTGAATCTGCAAAGCCTCGGCAATGATGTCGGCATATCCCATACGACAGCTCGTAGCTGGCTGACTTTGCTGGAGGCCAGTTATGTGGTTTTTCGGTTGCCGCCATGGCATACCAATATCTCAAAACGGCAGGTAAAAACGCCAAAACTCTATTTTTATGATGTTGGCCTGGCCAGTTATCTGCTTGGCATCGAACATAAATAGTCGCTTCGCTGTGAACTAAAGCGTTTTCATGGTTGCACATTGCCTGAAAATACGCAGGATGCGCGCCTCCTGAAGGGAATCATCTTTCCTTCGTCTGACCGGATAATCACTGATCTCCGGCGATTCGGAAAAACTAAACAGCATTCAACATCTCAGTGAGTCCTGATCAAACAGGCCATGTTCGGATGCAATGGATTCAAAACAATATGAAATTCGATCAACTCGGCTTATCAGCCGAACTCCTGCGTGCGGTCAACGATCAGGGTTATACAACCCCGACGCCTGTACAGGAAAAATCTATTCCGGTAGTGCTGGACGGCCACGATATTCTTGCCGGTGCACAGACTGGCACCGGCAAGACCGCCGGTTTTACCCTGCCGATGCTGCATCTGATGCAGAAAAACCATATTGAGCGCCATCATCAGCGCCCGGTGCGGGCGCTGGTGCTAACGCCGACGCGTGAACTGGCAGCGCAGATTGGCGAAAGTTTTGCCACCTATGGCAAATATTTACCACTTAAATCCACCGTTGTCTTTGGCGGGGTGGGCATCAATCCGCAGATTGAGAAATTAAAACGCGGTGTCGATGTTCTGGTGGCTACGCCGGGGCGATTGCTGGATCTGGCCAACCAGCGAAAAGTAGACCTGTCAAAAATCGAATTTTTTGTGCTCGATGAAGCTGATCGCATGCTCGATATGGGTTTTATTCACGATATTCGCCGTGTGCTTAAACTGTTGCCAAGGCAACGTCAGAATCTGTTGTTCTCGGCCACGTTTTCAAAAGAGATTAAACAACTGGCCAGCGGTTTTCTTAACTCGCCGGTGTTTGTCGAGGTGGCGCGTAATGAAGCCACCCATCAGGTAACGCAGGTCGTTCACCCGGTTAGTAAATCGAAGAAACGGGCCTTGTTATCGCATTTGATTTCCGAGGGTGACTGGCAGCAGGTGTTGGTATTCACCAAAACCAAACATGGTGCCAATCGTTTAACCAAGCAACTGGAGAGCGATGGTATTCATGCCGCAGCCATTCATGGCAACAAGAGCCAGAGCGCGCGCACCAAAGCGTTAGCGGATTTCAAGGCGGGTCGTATTCGCATACTGGTTGCAACCGATATTGCTGCACGCGGACTCGATATTGATCATCTGCCGCATGTGGTTAATTTTGAATTGCCGCATGTCGCCGAAGATTATATCCACCGTATTGGCCGCACAGGCCGGGCCGGGCGTACGGGTGAAGCATTGTCGCTGGTTTGTGGTGAAGAAGATAAATTATTGCGCGGCATTGAGCGATTGATGAAAAAATCAATTCCTCAATCCGTCATTGCAGGTTTTGAACCGCGACCGGAAGATGACCAGCAAGCACAGCCTGAACAGCAGCGCGGCAGGCCGGAACATCGCCGACACAATCCGCATTCGCCACGCAAGCCGCGTAGCGCTCGCGGCAGACGCCCTGGCAGGCGTGAGCGGGAAGCCAGCAAAACGTCGTGAGTAAACGTGACGCGGTCATCGGCGTATGCCACGGGCCGCGTTTCGCTGACTATGGCGGCAAGGCGCTGGCGGCTGGGTGAGATGCCGGAATATCGACGTGGAGGCGCTGGATTGTCAGAGCCTCTGCGCCTTCACCCATCGCACGCAAGGCCGGGCGCATTATTCACCGCGCCTCAATACAACGGGTGACTGAGTAGGTTGTTGGTTTCGCTGGGTTTTCGGGGTAAGCTTTGTGCATGCCTTCTATCCAACAAATGCTGGAAAACAATCGCAACTGGTCGGAGCGAATCAGAAAAGAGCAGCCGGGCTATCTCAAGTCCATTGCGCATGATCAAAAGCCTGAAATTCTGTGGATCGGCTGTTCGGACTCGCGGGTGGGACCGGATCAGTTAATCGGGCTGCCGATGGGCTCGGTGTTTGTGCATCGCAATGTGGCCAATATTTTTGCGACCAATGATTTGAATTGTCTGGCGGTGCTTGAATACGCGATTGATGAACTAAAAGTGCCCAATATCGTAATCTGCGGTCATTACGGTTGTGGTGGTGTGAGTGCCGCGCTTGAACACAGTGGCGTTAATCCGGTTGATTTGTGGCTGGATCAGGTGCGTTTTGTGTATAACCGACATGCTGAAGAATTAAACAAACTGGGGCGGGATGAACGCGCTAATCGTTTGGCCGAACTCAATGTCGAGGCGCAAGTGCATAATATTTGCCGTAATACGATTATACGCGAGGCTTGGAGACGCGGCCAGCCGGTCAATGTGATCGGTGTGATCTATGATATTCATGATGGTTTGCTTAAACAGCTGGGTATCGAGTTCCGCAGCCAGCAAGCCTGGGAATCCCGTTATGGCGAGGCTTTTTCCGGCTGAGTTTCTGTCATCGGAAAGCGTAACTGCAAAAGAATAACGAAAAAGGCCTGCCGGAGAGGCAGGCCTTTGATTTGTCATTGCATTGGCATTGCGGCCTATAATGTACTGAACCCTTTACGATAAGGTGGGCGCCGCATTCTGATATCAGGTATCCCGTGAGGGACGCACACAATCAGAAAATATAAGCTCCCGATCAGTACGCATCGGCCCAGCATTATAAGCCACAAAGCCAGTGCAACGAACTGGAATAAACCCTACAATACTGACGAGCCGGAATCAAGCTTTTTCATCAGCCTTTTCAAGTAAGGTCTAAGTTATGTTTCAAAACGGAATATCATCATCCACGGGCACATCACCGAAATCCGGTGTGCTGGCGAATGGATCGTTATTGCTCTTTGGCGCGGTACCGCCGCCGCCCTGACTCGGAAAGTTTCCCGCCTGATTTCCAGCCGGTTTGTTGTTGCCCCCGGAGCCGCCACCGAGCATTTTCATCTCGTTGGCGCGGATTTCGGTGGTGTATTTGTCATTGCCATCGCGATCCTGCCATTTGCGCGTTTCAATCTTGCCTTCGATATATACGCGCGAACCTTTACTCAGATACTGATTGGCAATTTCACCGAGCCTGCCCCACATCACCACGCGGTGCCATTCGGTGCGCTCCTGTGGTTCGCCATTGCGATTCTTGAATTTTTCCGTCGTTGCAATGCGCAGGTTACACACGCAGGTACCATCCTGTGTAAAACGCGTTTCAGGGTCTGCCCCCAGATTTCCAATCAACATCACTTTATTCAGCATGACTACCCCTTTAAAATCGCCTCTCCAAAATCAAAGGCATCACACTAGGATGACCCCTTTGAAATGCAATCCTCAATCATCCAGCCATTTGATTGAGCAGCCGATGGTCGGATGTTGCAATTGCGGCGCATTTTCTCCAGCGACTAACAGTTCAGCTGCCGGCATCAATTCTTCATGCGTCACCCTGCTTTCATCCTTCCAGTAATCATCGATGCGACCATGATAAAACAGTTTGTTTTTGGCATCGAACAGATAAAGATCAGGCGTGCACTGGGCATCGAATGCTTTGGCGACAGCCTGGGTTTCATCGGCCAGATACGGAAAATCAATGCCCCATTCGGCGATTTTCTCCTGCATGGCCGGTATGCCATCAGCTGGATATCCTGGATGGATGTTCGGATTGATCGCGATGGTATTGATGCCCATGGCCTTGAGCGCGGCGGCATGCCGGATCAGGCGCGGCCAGACGGCAATCGCATAAGGGCAGTGGTTGCAGGTAAAGGCCACCAGCAAACCCTTTTCGCCTGTCTGTTCATGCATTCGTACGCTTTCACCATGCACATTTTTAAGCGACAGATCTGGCAGATTCCAGCCAGTATCGACATGTATTGAAGCTACTAAAGCCATGATTTATCCCCTTTTTATGTTAATCCAGATTACGTCCACGGCATCGGGCTCATTGTTCGAGCCACAGCAATGATATAAGCAAACATGCCGAGTGCTGCAATAAAACAGCACCGTTGCAGGCGCGGGTTGATGTTACCTTTCAATGCAACGATGCCGAGCGATACATAGGCCAGTAGCCCGCCAATCTTGGCGGCCAGCCAGCCTGAATCAAGCGGCGATATGCCCAGTAAAAATGCCATGCCAATGCCGCTGGCCAGCAATAGCGTATCAACATTGTCCGGCATGGTGCGACGCCATAGCTGCGCTTCCAGTGGCTTGCCAGTCCACATGCGCAAGCCACGCCAGATAAATAGCAACAGCGAAATAACTATGCATGTCACATGCAATGGAAGCAGGTATTGAATCATATCATTCCAACTTTAGCATTTTATAATCGCCCGGCGTAGCACTGTT
>CAZDFL010000121.1:0-4675 GCA_964504835.1 uncultured Zetaproteobacteria bacterium | reverse complement strand
GCCTGCATCAGTTTGCGATATTCCTTGATATGATTCTGGCCTTTCTGGGCGGATTTCAGATTGTCTGGATTAATGGCTTCCAGCCCGATAAATACCTGAGTCGTGCCCGCCTGCGCCGCTTTTTCAATAAAGCCCTTGATGCGGTGGCACATGGTATCGACTTGCAGGGTTAGCAGGATATCCAGACCCTCATGCTCCCGCATTTCAATCAGCCGATCAAAAATAGCTTCCCAATCCCGGTTGCGGGCAAAATTATCGTCGGTGATAAAAAAGTAACGCACACCCTGCTCAACATTTCTGAGGATGGTCTTTTCAATATCACTGACCGAACGTCGTCGCGATTTGCGCCCCTGCACATTGATGATGGTACAGAAACTGCAAATAAACGGGCAGCCGCGACCGGCATCAAAGCTGGTGCCGGAGTTCATGGAGCGTTTCAGTAATTTCGCTGGCAGAAAGGGGGGAGGGGCGGATTCGATGGATGGTAATTCGCTCAGATAATTGTATTTGGGTTGCATCTTACCGTTGTGTGCATCTGTGAATACTGCATCGAGTCGCCTTCAGCTTCACCAATAAACAGCGATATGCCAAGCTCCTGCGCCTCCTGAATATCGGGCGGTAGTTCCGGCAGCATGGCGGCGCATCCACTGACGTGAAAACCGCCAATGCAGACCTGAATGCCTGCCGTGCGTAATTGTCTGGCAATATCCATGGTGCGCGGGAACTGGTTGGACTGCACACCGGCAAAACCGACAAAACCACCGGCATCGGCAGCCTTGATATCGGCAATAATCTGTTTGACCGGAATGCGGGTATTGGTTTCATCAAAAGCGCTAATGACAATCTCGACATCATCACCAAGGACCTGACGCTCATCCACATCCATACAAAGGCCATAAATGGCAGCCAGAGAATTAGCTGGCACAATGGATCTGGCCCATTGAATCACATAACCGTCTTCATCGTAGTGCGACGGCTTAATCAGAATCACCCGAAATATCTTCTTTTGCCCCATTTGTCCCTCCGCGTAGCTAAATAATAGCATATTTTCTGTTGATGTAAAATATTCCATTGGCTAACAGCTTTGAGCTCGTACCATGCGGCATATGCGATTATCCAAACAATTCCGCGATCAGTTCAGTCAGCACGAAATGCGTACGCATGGCCGCAAAAACGGCTTTGTGACCATCGGGCAGGAGGCGCGATTGCTGCACTGGCTGCCGAAAATAGGCTTGCCGAAAGAGAAAACCTTGCTGGATGCGGATTTACCTACAGATGCTCCGATTGTGATGGAGATTGGCTTTGGCAATGGCGATTTCCTGGTGCATCTGGCCCAAACGCATCTGGACTGGTTATTGCTCGGCGTCGAGATTTACCTGCCTGGCGTAGCCAAGGCCGTGGGTCGGCTGGAGGATGCCGGGGTGATCGAGCGTTGCCGAATCACCCAGTTACCGGCGCAGTTTGTATTGACACATCAGGTGACGGAAGCCCAACTCGATGGCATCTTTATCAACCACCCCGACCCGTGGCCGAAAACCAGACATCACAAGCGTCGGATTATTCAAAAAGATTTCGCCGCCCTGATGGTTAGCCGTTTAAAGCCGGGCGGCTTTATCAAGTTGGCCTCGGATAAAGCCGACTTGGCCGAATGGATGCGTGATATTCTCGATGCCACGCCCGGTCTGGAAAATGTAGCCGGTCCTGGCGGTTTTATTGAACGCGATGCCGATCGCCCGCAAACCAAGTTCGAACAGCGCGGCATCAAGGCCGGGCGTATCAGTCAGTTTCTGCATTATGTAAAGGTCTGATTTCAGACGAACGCCTTGGCTTGAAATCTAGTAATTTACATATCCGCATATGCGGATTAACATTCTCCACAGCAGGAGGATATCTATGTCTGATTCAAAACAATCGAAACATATGGGGCTGTTTGCCCGTTTTCTTACACTGTGGGTGCTGTTAAGTATTATTGTCGGTATTGCGCTGGGGAACCTGACGCCCGGCCTGTTTCATCGGCTTGGCGGCATGGATATCGCCCATATCAATATGCCGGTCGCCCTGCTGATCTGGGCCATGATTCTGCCCATGTTGCTCAAGATTGATTATTCGGCGCTGCATGAAGTCTGGGATCATCGGCGTGGTGTTGGCGTGACGCTGGCGATTAATTGGTTGGTCAAACCGTTTTCAATGGCGGTTCTGGCTTATATTTTCCTGCGTGTGCTGTTTGCCGACTGGCTGGATGCTGGACAGATCGATTCCTATATCGCCGGATTGATTCTACTGGCTGCGGCGCCGTGTACGGCTATGGTGTTTGTTTGGTCGAAGTTGGTCGAAGTTGGTCGATGGTCATCCGCAATTCACGCTGTCGCAAGTGGCGCTGAACGATGTGATTATGATTTTCGCCTTTGCACCGGTTGTGGGGCTGTTGCTGGGCGTAGCTTCGATCATCGTGCCTTGGGATACGCTGTTTCTGTCGGTGTTATTATATATCGTTATCCCTGTTATGGCGGCCTACGCATTACGGAAAGTGCTAGTGGCGCACGGCAGGCTGGATGATGTGTTGCACATGATGGATACTGTGTCGATGGGCGCGTTACTGTTGACGGTGGTGCTGCTATTTGGCTTTCAGGGCGAGCAGATTCTGGCCCAACCATTGGTGATTCTGCTGCTGGCGATTCCGATCACTATTCAGGTTTATTTCAATGCCATGCTGGCCTACGGATTGAATCGAAAACTGGGCGTGGCGCATGCAGTGGCTGGGCCATCGGCGCTGATCGGTGCGTCGAATTTCTTTGAACTGGCGGTGGCTGCCGCCATTGCCCTGTTCGGTTTTGAGTCCGGTGCGGCATTGGCTACGGTGGTTGGCGTACTCGTTGAAGTGCCGGTGATGTTGTCGGTGGTTGCCATCGTCAATCGAAGCAAGGTATGGTATGAATCAAACTCAGCTTTGGAGCAGATGTCATGACAAAGAAACATGTGTTATTTTTATGTACCGGGAATTCATGCCGTTCACAGATGGCCGAGGGCTGGTTGCGCGAGTTGGGCGGAGATCGGTTTGACGTGTTTTCCGCCGGCATTGAAGCGCATGGCAAAAACCCGCACGCCATTGCTGTGATGGCGGAAGCGGGCGTGGATATTTCTGCTCAACAGTCAGAAATCCTTGATCCCGAATTGCTCAATAGCATTGATCTGCTGGTCACCGTTTGCGGTCATGCTGATGGGCATTGCCCGATGGTGCCGGTTAAATGCAAGAAGGTTCACTGGCCCTTCGATGATCCGGCCAACGCAACTGGAAGTGAAGCAGAAATCATGGCCGGGTTTGCCCGCATTCGCGATCAGATTCGCAACCGTATTGAAGCATTTGTTCAGACCGGGGCAGATTAAGTAGCACTGATGGTGGAATTTCCTGATCCGACGCTCGCCAACGAAGAGGGTTTATTGGCGGCAGGGGGTGATTTATCGCCCGAGATATTGCTGGCGGCGTATGCCAGAGGAATATTTCCATGGTATGCTGAAGATCAACCCATCCTGTGGTGGTCGCCCGATCCGCGCATGGTGTTGTTTCCTGCCGAGTTTCATTGTTCCAAACGATTGGCTCGGCGCATGCGCCAGAATATATATGCCGTTTCATTCGATACGGCCTTTGAGGCCGTGATCAATACCTGCGCCGATATCCCTCGCCGGGGTGAGGCGGGCACCTGGATTTTACCGGACATGAAAGATGCCTATTGCCGCCTGCATCAGCTTGGCCATGCCCATTCGGTGGAGGTGTGGAGCAATGATGAAGGTGAGGATGAACTGGTTGGCGGTTTGTACGGTGTGCTGCTGAACCGGGTCTTTTTTGCAGAATCGATGTTCAGCCGAAAAATCGATGCATCTAAAATAGCTATTGCAGCCCTGTGCGAACGCGGCTTGCAGCAGGGATGGAAACTGATCGACTGCCAGTTTCATACCAAGCATTTACAGAGCCTCGGCGCTCGCGAGATCGCACGGGACAGGTTTCTGCACCTGATTGGCAATGGAGCGTAACGTTCTGTTGTTTCGGGCGACTTCTGATTACTAATCTGATAGATTATCCAGATCATTCATTTCCAGACTGGGGGCGCAGCATGAAAAAGACAATGAAATATCTATTACTGATTCCAGCGCTGTTTCTAATCATGGTTTCTGCTGCCCAGACAGCTGAAACAAATATCAGTACGATAGCCACTATCGTGATGCATTTGAATCACTACCCGGACAGCGCCGATCAGGCCAGGCTGGCGACAATTGCAAGCGGCAAGCATGCCAGCGCCGGTGAAAAATTACTGGCCAATGCGTTAAAAAATATGCGCCACCAAGTATCCGGTAACGATGCCACTTTATTGCGCCAATTGCAGGGTGATGCAAGCGCCAGCGCAGATGAAAAAGAACTGGCGGGAATTTTATTAGGTATTGCGCATCACCCATCGGATAGCGACAGGAAAAAGTTAAAGCTGCTTACTGATTAGCGATTCACTTACGGTTTGTTTTCATATGTTATAGAATCACTTGCCAATCTTATTGCACAACAGGTCTTTCATTTGCATCATCTGCGATAAATTAGATTCAAAAGGATGTGATGGATGGGTTTGGCAATCAATCGCGATCAATTGGTAAAAACCGCTGTGCAGGGTTCTGTCTCACCGGCCAATCA
>CAZDFL010000120.1:0-4691 GCA_964504835.1 uncultured Zetaproteobacteria bacterium | reverse complement strand
TAACACTGAGTAGTCGGGGTGATCGGGACAGGCTTGCTACCAATCAAGGCGCTGGCGCAAAAATCATCATAAACCGCATCAGTAAAATACAGTCCATGCGCTGGCGCCGTAGCAGCGCCCAGACTCCGGTCTTTGCTGGCCAGCAATACAGATAACGACTCAGGACTGCGTTTCCCCGTCCCGACCTCAACCAGATCACCCACCAGATTGCGTACCATATGATACAAAAAGGCATCGGCTGATACGGAAATATTGATACAAAAACCCTGTTGTTCAATCGACAGATGTTTAATGGTTCTTACTGGACTGGAAGCCTGACAACCCGCCGCTCGCATCGCACTGAAATCGAATCGCCCTGTACAATACGCTGCGGCCTGGCGCATGTGTTGCAAATCCAGTGGTTTGGGCATCCACCAGTGCCGCCACCTGTGCAGACCTGATGCCGTGGTTCGGTTCCATATCTGATAGCGGTAAACACGCTCCCGGCAATCAAAACGGGCATGAAAATCAGCCCGGACAGCGCGTACGCCTATGACGCGAATGGCATCCGGGAGTTGGCTGTTGCAGCCGTGCATATAGGCTTTGTATGAACGCTGCCAGCGCGCAGCGCTAACATCGGCATGCGCCAGCATAGCTTCGGCATGCACACCAGCATCGGTGCGACCTGCTGCAAAGGCTGCAACCGGTTCACCTTCAATGCGTGTTAAGGCCGCCTGCAAACAGGCTTGAACCGAGATGGCATTATTTTGCTGCTGCCAGCCATGAAACGGACGACCGTCAAATTCCAGCGCCATGGCAATACGCTGTTTTTGTGCAGTCATGTCAGCCATGGTAATAACAGGCTAATACAGCCAACCACCGCCCACAGGGTCGAAAACAGATAGTTGTGAAACGTGGATATCCTGCTTTCAAGGCCTGTAGATAGAAGCATGGATGGCTGCTGTGGCCAGCGCAACCAGAGCATTTGTGCATGCGTGGATGCATCTGCCAACGCCTGTCTGAATGCTGCCATCAATAACAGCGGCGCTTTTTTCCAGTCATATCGCAAGCGAAACTGCTGGCGCAGATATAATAGCAACTGAGCCATGTGTTGTTTCATGGACATCATCATCAGCGCCTGAACCATCATGCGCTCTCCAAACCAGGGTAGACGCATAAGCAGGCGCAACCATTCGGCATGGCTGAGCACGCGGAACATCATCATGGCCATCGCATACATACTGCTCAGGTGAATACTCAACCGTATACCCTGCATCAAACCTTCCCTGCTCACACCAATCGGCCAGCCCGGCAACAACAACTGGCCAGGCGTAAAGAACATATGCAGTAAGAGAATAGGAATCACAAACCAGCGTAACAAATACAGCAGCCTGAGGCTTGTACGCCAACTGCCATCAAGTATGCGTATGATGACAGAGGCAAGCACGGCCAGCAGCAAGGAAAGCCATAGCGATGTTGTCGTGATGGTCAGCAATAACAGGCCGAAACCCATGATCAGTCTGGAACCAGACTGGCTGTCAAAAAATATTTTGGACATGCTCATGCCAGACTATTGTCGGCAGTCAGATTTCCCCCGATTGGCGCGGCATCGCAGCAGTCACCCGAACGATTCAACTCTTTTTGTTGTCCTCATCATCGTCATCTTTAAACCCGTCATTAAACTCATCCAGCAGATGACCGAGCACCTGGGTGGCACTATGTTCGCTGTCACTTTCTCCAGAAACAGCAGCCTGATCAACATCGATATCTATTGTTGCTTCTTTCTCATTGGAAAACTCACTGAGCAGATTATCGAGTTCCTGCGTTGCACCATGATCCGTATCCATACCAATCGTGCCATCTTTATCCGGTGTTGCACTTGCATCAGGTTCAAAAAATGATGCATCAAGCTCACCGGTCGCATCGCCAAGCACCACCTGATCTTCATCTGCATCAGAAAATTCAGCCAGCAGGCTATCGAGTTCCTGCGTTGCGCCATGATCAATATCCATGTCAGCAGATTCTGTTGTTGCCGCCTCGGATTCAGCCTTACCTTGTTCCAATATAGATTCAGTCAGACCACTCTGAGTATCGACGAAATCATCATCCTCATCAAATTCACTGAGCAATTGATCGAGTCGACGCGTTGCTCCGGCTGATTCATCGGTCTGCTCGACTTCGCTTGAGGCGACCTCAGGTGGATTGATTTCCAGCGAACCATCCTCTACCGCACCTGTTTCAAGTGTGTCCTGTTCAGAGAATTCCGACAGCAAGTGATCCAGTTCCTGCGTTGCACCACCTGCTACGCCAAAATCGCTTAAACCTTCTGTCGATGTGGAACCCAATAAATCTGTTGTAACTTCGTCAGCTTGGGCTATATCCCCATCAAATGCCACATCATGCAACCAGGACATTTCTTCCGTTTCAACAACATCCGAATCATCTGCCTGATCGTGTTCTTTGAGCTGTTTATCTTCCTCGATATCCGGCACGTCCAGATCGGAAAGGTCGAAATCCAGGTCATCGGCAGCCGACTCATCCAACGGCAAGGTATCCTGTACTGCCTCGTCCAGTTCGCTTTGTTGCTGTTGGCTTTGTTTTTCAACTTCTGGTTCAGCCACATGCTGATCTGTTTCCGCACCCAGTTTTTCAATCGACGCTTTAAATTTATCCAGATCCGTGGCGGCCAGCGTCATCGTTGCCGCAGCCACTGATTCATCCAGGCCGGACTTGTCACTCTTGCCAAGCAATAATTCCGCTTTCTTGATATGTGCCTGGACATTGTCGGGTTGCAATCGCAGCGCCATATCCAGTTGTTGGATGGCTTCGTCATCCATGCCATAACGGATATACACATCAGCTTCAGCGATATAGTCTATATCCGGGTCGGGTTCTGCATTTGCATCGGCATCGAATGGTTCCAGCTCGGCAGTATCCGTATCACTGAGTTCATCTGTAAATACTGGCAAGGAATCAATCGTGGCGGTTTCTTTGGGTGTCGGTATGCCCGATTCACCTGTTTCAATATCGGAAACTTCATGTTCAATGACTGATTCCAGCGCTTCACTCTGCCCTGCCGCTGTTAGCCCGGCAGGTTCATCTATCACAGGAGATTCCATCGTTGCAGCCGGATGAGCAGGCTCGCGGCGCATCAGCATGGCGACTACGCCAAGCAATATGAGCACCAGCGCGATCAACAACCATATCACCCAGTCCATGCTGGCAACCAAAGGTGCGGTTTTTTGCTGATCAACTTTATCCAGTGTTGACTGCAAACGGCTGATCAGAATTTCCAGCTTTTCCATACGGGCTTCTGCTGCTGCCGCAGAGGCAGCATCATTTTCAACTTTCCGGTTCAGTATT
This sequence comes from uncultured Zetaproteobacteria bacterium, assembly GCA_964504835.1. Classification (GTDB taxonomy): domain Bacteria; phylum Pseudomonadota; class Zetaproteobacteria; order Mariprofundales; family Mariprofundaceae; genus Mariprofundus. The sequence goes on along the minus strand of CAZDFL010000120.1, from coordinate 1,349 downwards.
TCGATATTTTTCTGGCTATCGCTCAACTGCTGCTGAAACAAGGCGTTTTGTTGGCGTAAATCTTCCAGGATTTGGCTCGATTCATTCTGCGCCTGCATGACCTGCTCTATCTGGCCTGCTTCGATTGCTTTGGCCGGTTCTGCCTGCGTTGTTGCTTCCGGCTGAGCAATAGCAACAGGCTGCACGTCACTGGCTTGGGGTTTCAACTCAGGCTGTTCCAGCTGCCTGGTTTGTGCGGTGGCATCAGCGTTATCTGTTACAGCGGCTACGACCGCTACCGGCGCTGAAGCTACGCCATCAGCATGTTCACCCATGCTGATCCGTTTCGTATAACGGGTACGCTGCGCTTCCTTTTCAGCCGCATAGCGCGGTTGCTGCGTGAGTTTTTTCCATTTTTTCTCTTGCTCGGCAAGAAAATGGCTTGCCTCGGCTTTATTATGCGCCTCAATTTCTGCAGCAGTCGGCACGTTCAAACGCGAACCGGCTTTCAACAGGTTTATATTATTCTGATCGAAGCTGCTGCTGTTTTTCTCAAACAGAGCCAGCATAATCTGGTTGCGGGTATAGCGGTAATCAACCCTGAGCCGTTCAGCAACCGTAGAGAGGGTATCGCCTCTGACAATAGGGCCGTATTGATTTGTTCTGGCCCAGCCTTCGTAATAGCTGGTTTCCGGTTTAACTGCGGCTGTGGATGGTTCAGGTATAAGCACCTGACCGGCAGATTTGGTCAGGCTGGTCTGGGCAGGTTTCGCGCCAGCCGTTTGTTTGACGGCTTCAACAACCGGTTGCGGGGCTTTATCAGCCGCCTTCAGGATAGATTTGGCTGCATCCAGAAAAACCGGGAACTTCTTGAAATGTGATACCCGACCATAACGAATTTTCAGCACAAGATTAAAAAACGGTGTTTTGACTCTGCTGCGGGATGTTAGTTTAACACGTACCCCGCGTGCATCGCTGGCAACATCAGCACGAATCGCTTTTAATACAGGATCGCGGTACACCTCGAAAATTTTGTAATCGGCAGGCGCTGCAATTTCGACAAAGACTTTGGAAGGCAGTTCATTGCTTTCCAGTTTCAGAGAAACTTCGGCAAAAAATGGTTCGCCAAGGTGACTGGCAACCTCAATCTTTTCCACAGAAACAGCCTGAGCATGCCCGGCAAACAGCAGTAGCGCCGGGCAAAGCACTGCAAAAAACATTTTACGCCAAACCCGATTCCCCATGTTTCCCTCCGTTTCAATCTCAGCCATTCATTCTGTCCGGGCGTTCTTTCTATGCCTTCCGAATCAAAATTTCCGCTATTTGAACAGCATTTAGCGCAGCACCTTTACGGACATTATCGGCAACAA
>CAZDFL010000119.1:0-4780 GCA_964504835.1 uncultured Zetaproteobacteria bacterium | reverse complement strand
ATTCCGGTGATGGGCGACGAATCGGCTATGTGATGCGGGGGCTTAACGAGCAGTTTATTACCTGGATGAACAGTGGGCAATTGCAAGGTCGAATAGTTCGGATCAATGGCACCCAAGACCGCCCTGTTATTCTCGTTTTGGCGGAGTTTGCTTGTATTTCAAAGCAAGCCGCCTGCTATTGATTGTGTTTTCTGAAATGTGATCATGCATAAGATCAGTTAGCTGGTAATCCAATGAAAAGACGACACAGAAAAATTCCATCATTTGTTCTAAATTTTTGTAAATCCATTTCATGCGAACGGCCCATTGTTGTCCCTCTTCGACCCATTGCAGGCAAACCAGTCAATGAATGTTTTACTGTTGTTCCAGAGCATATTGCTACAAGTGGAGGGCATCGGCTGGAGCATTCACATCTGGAAAGGCGTTATAATTGAGGCTGAGTTTCATTGTGTCTGGCAATCTCCAGAAGGGAAAATCATCGACATCACACCAAAGGACTATGAAGTTGAAAACATCATTTTCCTTCCTGACCCTTCAAAGTGCTACACTGGAAGACAAGTCGACAACATCAGAAAGTCCCTCTCCACTGACAGCAATGTGACTGAGTTCATCTCTATCACTCAAGAATATTTCCGGTATCTCAACAAGGGCGACCTTGCTGATTATTACGGTGAAATCACAATCAAAGAGGATTTCATCAATAGATACAATCTAATGCAAGAATTAGAACTCTTACTCAAGCGCAAACATGGGGAAAATAGAGGCATATCCACAGGAGGCCACTTTGTTAATTACCGTTACCATACATCAAAGCCTATTTTCTAAATTCAAAAAACAGTTAGCGAATTGCATCGATAGGGACTTCCGCTTTATACTTTCGCGATGAGCAGGAGAATAACCCGGTTATGAAAGAAACAGTCGAATTTGAATTTTCTATTGATGCCCTGACTCCTGAAACATTATCTATGGCGCGTCTTGCAGATTATCTGAAAGAATTGGCCGGGTTGATGGGCAATGTGGATGCCGTGCACTTTGAAGAAGTGCGCGAAGGTAGTGTTGTGCTTGTCCAGCAGGTTGAGATTCAGGCTGTTCCGAAAGTGATGGAGCGGCTTCAGAAAGCCCAAAATCCAGCTGCGCCTGATGGCGTTCATCATTGCTACGAGAGATTGAATGACTTGCTTCGGGATGATAATGCTGTCGGGCAGTTAAGCGAAAAGTCCGGGGCGGACATTATTCAGTTCCCTGGGCGAACAGTTCCCAAACCTCAAGAGATTGGTCCCATGCGCCAGATTGGCAATCTGACAGGGCAAGTGATTATGATCGGCGGCAAAGATGAAATAGTTCCTGTCCATCTGGTGGATGGAGATAAGCAATATAATTGCAGAGCAACACGAACCATTGCTTCCCAACTTGCTCCTAACCTGTTCCAGAATCCAATACGCGTGTACGGTGAAGGGGAGTGGACTCGGGGCGCAGATAATGAGTGGACGATGAAAAAATTCCTCATTGATCGATTTGATGTGCTGGATGATAGTTCTCTTTCTGAGGTCACAAGTCGCTTACAAGCCGTTGAAGGCGCAAGCTGGGGTAATCAACCCGTTACTGATTTATTCGAATTACGCCATGGTAGAAAAGGAACGAAGTAGGTGGTTTTGTTCGATAGTAATTTTCTCAGCTATTTGCTCAATCGGAATTCCCGTACTCCAATAGATTTTAAAACTGGCGAGCCAGTTCAGCATGCTCAAAAGCGTGTCGAATATCTGATTGAGTGTCTGGAAAAGTCAAAAGAGCGGGTGCTTATTCCCACGCCGGTTCTTGCGGAGGTGTTGGTTTTTGCTGGCGATGCTTTGGGGCAGTGGCTGAAAATTATAAACGGCACCACAGCTTTTGAAATTGCTGGTTTTGATCTACGGGCAGCCATTGAATTGGCCTTAATGGAACAGCTTGCTCGCAAGCAAGGCGATAAACGGGGAGGGTCAGGCGACACTTGGGTCAAGGTGAAATTTGATCGTCAGATTATCGCAATAGCCAAAGTCCATCAGGTTTCATCGATTTATTCAGATGATGTGAATTTGCAATCATGGGCCGAAAAGCATGGCATTGAAGTTATCCGATTAGAAGATATAAACATCCCTCCCGAGCTTGCTCAACGGGCACTTCCTTTTGATGAAAATTCAGAGAGGGATTAAACACTTGCCATTAAAGCTCTATTATTTGGGCATAAAGAGTTTCTTGATCGGGTTTTGACTCAGACTATGAATTAATAGGGATGTTTAAATTAAATTCATTTAAAACAATAGGTTGAGAGCATAAAGTTTCTTGATTGGGTTTTGATTCTTATGCCAGGAATTAACGCAGGAAAATGCAGTTCTCAAAACAAGGTTTATTATCCAGAGCCATGGATAATAAACTTACAGGAACATAAAAGTTATTTATAAACAATATGTTGGGGTATTGTTTATTATCTTTTTCAAGTTTTTTCGGGGGCGTTGGATATGAGTGATAGACCGATAATTTCATTTATCTGGGGACAGGACAGGAACCGTCTGATCGGGCGCGATAATGCGCTGCCGTGGAAGCTGCCAGCAGATATGGCCTGGTTCAGAAAAAGCACCATGGGCAAGCCGATTCTGATGGGACGTAAGACCTATGAGTCCATTGGTCGCCCGTTGCCGGGGCGTGTTAATCTGATTCTGACCCGGCAGACAAACTTGCAGATTGAAGGATGTACGGTGGTGCATTCGCTGGGTGAAGCCAAATCGTCGGTACCGGAGGCGAATGAAATCATGGTCATGGGCGGCGCTGAAATTTATGCGCTGCTGTTTGATCAGGCAGAGCGTTTGTATATTACGGAAATTGATGCTGAGTTTGAGGGTGATGCATGGTTCCCCGAATTTGATCGCAGCCGCTGGCAGGAAGTATTCAGCGAATCCCACCATCCGGATGATAAAAATGTATACCCCTATTCATTCAGGATTCTGGAACGTAAAGCTTATTAGAGCCACATTACCACGAGGCAGTTAGTCTGCCGGATGGCATAGACAACATGCATCCTGGTTACGCTTTTCTCTGTGTCCTTCGTGCTCTTCGTGGTGAAAACCTTTCAGCTTTGCCTGATCAGGGTGCGATTGCTGCGAATCATCGACTGAATCGTTCTGACATAGGCCATGCCGCGTTCGGAATAGGATTTCAGACCTACCACCAGCACTTGCGCATCCAGCGGTTTGCTCTGCACGCGCAGACTGTGACGGATACTGCGGAACTCGGCATAGGCTGGCGATGTATTGATATTGCGCAAATAGGCACGCACCGATTGGCGTGCGTTGGCAAAACGGCGTACTTCATGTCTGGCGTTTACTGCGCGCTGCTTCGGAACGATGCCACAGCCTTTTTTGTAGCACCACTGGCCGAAATAATTATTGCCCTGCAATGCAAAGCGCGATTGCCCCCAGGCTGATTCATTGGCGGCCTGCACCAGCGCCATTTCCAGCGGGATTATATCCACGCGAGCCAGCAGCGCCTGCCATGCATCGTATGTAGGCTGCGATGACACCTTCACGCCATATTCACCGGCCACCTGCTGTAACCATGCCTGCTGCTGAGGGTTCGGATGAGGTGATGCCTTGAGATGCATGATTTGCTGCCGCAGTTTCAATATCTGTTTGTTTTCAGATACCACAATCGGCTTCATGGTAGCAAAGAACTGCTGTTTTTTCTGGCTGGTACTGGTCTGAACAGGGATTTCCGTCACTTGTCGGGGTTTCTCAAGCTCGGTCGAAAGCTGGATGTTGGTCGAACATGCCGACATCAGCATGGCCAGCAGCCATATGGAGAGCGTGAATAATACTCGGGTAGTCAGGGAGAGGTGATATCTATGTCTATGCATGGGTCGAAGTATGCAATGCATCTGCCGCTATTCCGTGACCCGAGCCACAACAACGGACAAATGACAACCGTGGCGGTACGATTTCGCCATGAGCCAATCACATCAGCCGACGAGCCCACCACCCAAACGATCATCCAAACAAACCGCCTCGTTTTATGATCTCGGCCCCGAACAGGTATTACAAGCGATCGAAAGCCTGGGGTTTGCCTGCAATGGCTATCAACTGGGGTTGAACTCCTATGAGAATCGCGTCTATCAAATTGGCCTTGATGATGACTCATCCATTGTCGCCAAGTTTTATCGTCCCAAACGCTGGAGTGATGCGGCGATTCTGGAAGAACATGCGTTTACGCTGGAACTGGAGGCGCTGGATATTCCGGTCGTGCCGCCGGTGGTTATTGATGGAGACAGCCTGTTTCGGTTTAAATCGCACCGTTTCAGTTTATACCCGTTAAAAGCCGGGCGCGCGCCTGATCTGGAGTGCAAGGCGCATCTCGAACAACTGGGGCGATTTATCGGGCGTATCCACGCGTTGGGCGCAACACGGGATTTCAATGATCGCCCCGAACTGAATGTACACACCTTTGGCGACGATGCTTATGAATTCCTGATGGAACACGATTTTATCCCGGTCGAACTCGAAAAAGCCTACGAAACACTGGCTGAGGATTTACTTGATGCGATTGAAGAAAGGTTCAATCGCATCGACCCGCAACCCATTCGCCTGCACGGGGATGGCCATTCGGGCAATATCCTGTGGAAAAATAACAGCCCTTACATTCTCGATTTCGATGATGCCCGCATGGGGCCGGCAGTGCAGGATTTATGGATGTTCCTCTCCGGTGAGCGCTGCGATCAGTTGACAACGCTCGATACGCTGCTGACAGCATACAG
>CAZDFL010000118.1:0-4837 GCA_964504835.1 uncultured Zetaproteobacteria bacterium | reverse complement strand
CGATGTTTCAGGCGTTTGTATTTACCGCACAGGCACTCGTAATCCTTGATTGGGCCAAATATTTTGGCGCAGAACAGGCCATCGCGCTCCGGCTTGAAGGTACGATAGTTAATAGTTTCCGGCTTCTTGACCTCGCCGTACGACCATGAACGAATTTTTTCCGGACTGGCAAGTCCGACGCGCAGTCCATCAAAATCCTGGATGCTGGACGGCTTCTGGAACATTCTAAGCAATTCTTGCATGGCTTATTCTCCTTCGTTCTCGGTCGGGCGTTTGACCATGGCAAGGTCGATACCCAAAGCATTCAATTCCTTGGTCATGACGTTAAAAGATTCCGGAATTCCGGCATCAAACGACATATCGCCACGGACGATCGATTCGTACATCTTGGTGCGCCCCTGCACATCATCCGACTTCACAGTCAGCATTTCCTGCAAGGTGTATGCTGCGCCATAAGCTTCCAGCGCCCACACTTCCATTTCACCGAAACGCTGTCCGCCGAACTGGGCCTTACCACCGAGCGGCTGCTGCGTAACCAGCGAATACGGGCCGGTTGAACGGGCATGAATCTTTTCATCCACCAGATGATGCAGTTTCAGAATATACATATGGCCAATGGTGATCGGACGATCAAAGGCTTCGCCGCTACGCCCGTCATACAAGATGGTCTGGCCTGATTCAGGAAGGTCGGCCAGCTTCAACATGCGCTTGATATGCGATTCTTTAGCGCCATCAAAGGCTGGCGTAGCAATCGGGATGCCACCCTTGAGATTACTCGCCAGCTCCAGCAAAGACTCCTCATCCATGCCCTGAATATCCTTACAGGCTGACTTGTCTTCATCGTAGGCATCCAGCAGGAAGGCTTTCAATTGATCGGGTTTGGCATTGCTCTTGAGCATGCCTTCAATCTTCTTACCCAGTGTGCTGGCAGCCCAGCCCATATGGATTTCGAAAATTTGTCCGATATTCATACGCGATGGTACGCCCAGCGGGTTCAGACATATATCCACCGGTGTGCCATCTTCGGTAAACGGCATATCTTCTTCCGGTACGATAATGGAAATCACACCCTTGTTACCATGACGACCAGCCATCTTGTCACCCGGCTGCAGTTTACGTTTCACCGCCACGAATACCTTGACCACCTTAATGACGCCCGGCTTGAGTTCGGAACCTTCGCGAACCTTGGCGACCTTTTCCTCAAAACGGGATTCCAGCTTGCCACGTTCCTTGTCCATCGACGCGTGAATTTCGGCCAGACGTTCATTGACCGCATCATCCTGCACCGACACAGCAGAAAGCTCGCGCAAACTCAGCGCTTCAATATGCGCCACCGTGATGGTGTCGCCGTTCTTCAGCCCCTTAAATGTGGCCGCAGCCTGATCAACCAGCAGTGCCTGCAAACGGCTAACCGCATTGGTCTCCAGAATGCGACGTTCATCTTCTTTATCGCCATACAGTTGTTCGATGGACGACTCTTCTATGGACTTGGCACGATCATCTTTCTCATCGCCCCGGCGGGTAAATACCTGCACATCGACAACCACGCCTTCATTACCCGGCTTGATGCGCATGGAAGTATCACGCACATCCGATGCTTTCTCACCAAAGATGGCGCGCAGTAATTTTTCTTCCGGTGACAGTTGCGTTTCACCCTTCGGTGTGATCTTTCCGACCAGAATATCGCCCTGCTTCACTTCAGCACCAATATAGGCAATGCCGCAATCATCCAGATGGCGCAATGCATCCTCACCTACATTGGGAATATCGCGGGTAATTTCTTCTTCGCCCAACTTGGTATCACGGGCAACCGCTTCAAATTCTTCAATGTGGATGGATGTATATACATCGTCTTTGACCAACTTCTCATTGATGACAATCGCATCCTCGAAGTTGTAACCGCGCCATGGCATCAATGCCACCAGAGCATTGCGCCCCAAGGCCAGTTCACCCATATCAGTAGATGGTCCATCGGCGATAATATCACCTCTGGCAACCAGTTCACCCATTTTCACCAGCGGACGCTGGTTAAAGCAGGTATTCTGGTTGGAGCGGCGATACTTGAACAGGCGATAGATATCCACACCCGGTTCACCCTCAACCTGCTCATCTTCATAAGCCCTGACTACGATACGGCCACCGTCCACGCGTTCGACAATTCCGCCACGACGTGCGACCTGAGATACGCCCGAGTCACGCGCCAACGGCGCTTCCATGCCGGTGCCGACCAATGGTTTTTCAGAACGCAGCAACGGCACTGCCTGACGCTGCATGTTCGAGCCCATCAGAGCACGGTTGGCATCATCGTGCTCAAGGAACGGAATCAGACCGGCGCAAACAGAAATCACCTGGGTCGGGGAGACATCCATGTAATTGATTTCGGCAGGCGTCGCCATAATAAACTCACCGCCCTGACGGCACTGCACCAGATCAGCGCTAAAGTTACCCTGCTCATCAACAACAGCATTGGCCTGTGCAATTACCGGCGTGCTCTCATCAATAGCGGAAAGATATTCCACATCATCGGTAATCTTGCCATCGATCACTTTACGGTAAGGTGATTCCAGGAATCCAAAATCGTTCACCTTGGCATAGGTCGCCAGCGAGTTAATCAGGCCGATATTCGGCCCTTCAGGCGTTTCAATCGGGCACAGACGTCCATAATGGGTTGGATGCACGTCACGCACTTCAAAGCCAGCACGCTCACGAGACAAGCCACCAGGGCCCAAGGCTGAGAGACGACGTTTATGCGTCACTTCAGACAACGGATTGGTCTGATCCATAAACTGGGACAACTGCGATGAACCGAAAAACTCTTTGACTGAAGCAATCAACGGCTTCGCATTGACCACATCCGATGGCATCATTTCTGTCAAATCACCGGAACTCAAACGCTCGCGAATAGCGCGTTCCATACGCACCAAACCCACGCGGATTTGATTCTCCAGCAATTCACCAACCGAACGCAAACGGCGATTGCCCAAGTGGTCAATATCATCGACTTCGCCAATACCATCACGCAGAGACAGCAAGGTATCGAGTGTCATAAGGATATCTTCAACCCGCAGCGTGCCCTGATCCAATGGCACATCATCATCGCTGATTTCGAGGCGTGAATTCAACTTCATACGACCGACACGAGATAAATCGTAACGTGATTTATCATAAAACAACGATTCAAACAGCGCACGCGCGGTTTCCACCGTTGGTGGCTCGCCGGGGCGCATCATGCGATAAATTTCAACACGCGCTTCTTCACGCGATTGCACCATATCAAGCCGCAGCGTATCTGCCAGCCAAGGGCCGCGCACTGAGGCGTCAATCAACAGACATTCAAACTGCTTGATGTCGGCTTCCTGTAAGGCTGAAATTGATTCTTCGGTCAGTTCATGGTTGTGGTCGATCAGGATCTCGCCACCACCAATCAGAATCGGCTCAGCGGCCACCTCGCCAATCACTGTTTCCAGCGGTACGTCAATCCATTTCACTTCGGCTTCGGTCAAACGTTTGATGGCCAGCTTGGTAAACTTTTTACCCTCGGCAACAATATTTTTATTGCCGATTTTAATGGCTGTAACAGCGCGCGTTCCGATAAATTTGTCGGCCTCAAACTTGACCTGAATACCCTTCTTGAAAAAACGATAGGTGCGACGCTGATAAAAACGATCCAGAATATCCTGGGTGGAAAGGCCCAGCGCTTTGAGCAAAATACCCGATGGCATCTTGCGGCGCAGGTCGATACGGAAGTTGACATGATCCTTGGCGTCAAATTCAAAATCCAGCCATGATCCACGATAAGGAATCACCCGCGCCTTGAACAGGAACTTGCCGGAAGCATGGGTTTTCCCTTTGTCATGATCAAAAAACACGCCCGGAGAGCGGTGCATCTGGGATACAATCGCACGCTCGGTGCCATTGATAATAAATGAGCCATGCTCGGTCATATTGGGTATCTCACCCATATAGACGGACTGGTCACGCACTTCGCGCACCTTGCGGTTTTTGCGGGAATGGCCATCCGACTCAAAAATCTTCAAGCGCAGCTTCACCTTAACCGGCAGGGCGAAGGTCAGGTCGCGACGACGACATTCGTCCTGATCATAGCGCGGCGGGCTATACTCAAGCCCTTCAAATGCCAACTCTGCATTGCCGGCATAATCGCGCACCGGAAAGACAGAGTTAAACACCTTGCACAGTCGGGAATCATTCACTTCTTCCCCGTAACCCATAAACTCATGATAGGATTCCGTCTGCAATGCCAACATATTTGGCATATCGATCGGAGACTGGATAGTTCCAAAATTCTTGCGGATACGTTTCAGTGATGCTTGCTTGGCCATGTTAACCTCGGACGATAAACTGATTTTCCAATAATAATCAAACGCGAAAAAGGCCAAGCCCCGGCAGCTTGCGCTACCGGGGATCAGCCTGTTCACTCAGGTGTGAAAGCGGAACAATGAGTAAAGCTTACTTCAGCTCTACTGATGCGCCTGCTGCTTCCAATTTACCCTTAACATCTTCAGCTTCATCCTTGGAAACGCCTTCTTTGACATTGCCCGGTGCGCCATCAACCACAGCCTTGGCTTCTTTCAAGCCCAGACCTGTGACTTCGCGTACTGCCTTGATGACCTGAATCTTCTTGTCGCCGATACTGGTCAGGACGACATTGAATTCAGTCTGCTCTTCAGCAGCAGCTTCGCCGCCAGCCGCAGCAGGCCCAGCAGCTACAGCTACAGGTGCAGCAGCAGATACGCCGAACTTGTCTTCCAGGGCTGTTACCAACTCTGAGAGTTCCAGTACGGTCATGGTTTCGATTGCTTCGATGAGTTCTTCTTTT
>CAZDFL010000117.1:0-4841 GCA_964504835.1 uncultured Zetaproteobacteria bacterium | reverse complement strand
ACGGTTATTTCTGGATTATGGGTCGGGTGGACGATGTGTTGAATGTCTCCGGCCATCGGCTCGGCACGATGGAAATCGAATCGGCGCTGGTTTCGCATGATGCGGTGGCAGAAGCTGCGGTTGTTGGTCGTCCTGATGAGATTAAGGGCGAAGCCATTTGTGCCTTCGTGGTGCTCAAGGGTGAGAGGCATGAGGGGCTGGCGGCTGAACTACGCGCCCATGTGAGCAACGAGATTGGCGCCATTGCCAAGCCGGATGATATCCGCTTTGCCGATAGTCTGCCGAAAACGCGTTCCGGTAAAATCATGCGGCGTTTACTCCGGGATATTGCGGCAGGTCGCGAGATCACATCGGATACATCCACGTTGGAAGATCAGTCTGTGGTTGAGCAGCTTCAGCACTCCGGCCCACCGGAGTAGTCGAACATGCAAGCTATTCCGAATCATCTGGGGCAAACCTGAAACACATCTTCCATCACCCGGTCGGCGTTTTTCCGGCTGCCGCCCGCTGGTATCTGGCAGGTATTGCTGTATTCGGCCTGTTATGCGTTGCCATGCAGTTATCCATTCAGGCCTATGCCCAGCAGCATGCGAAGGCGCTGGTGCAGGCATGGGGCGAGCGCGCCAATGTGCACATCGGCGATGTGCGCTACCACCTGTTGCGCAATGGATTGATTCTGCGGGATATTCAAATCGAACGGGGCAATGACAGCATTGGTATTGCACAAATGTTGTTGCGAGCCAACCCGAAACTGCTGACTGGCGATGCGCCGCGCATTGGCGTGATCGATATTTCAGGACTCCATGCCGAAATCACCCATGCCGGTCAGACCGACATCTGGAAGCATGATCGCTATTTGAAACAAATCTGGCAGGCGGCCACATCGCTAACGGTGCATGATGGAAACATCAAACTGTATGTGGACGGCAAAGATTCACCACCGCTTGAATTGAGTGGCGTATCAATCCGGCAACGCCTGCAATACGCCATGCGCAGCATTGTCGGCTCGGCCCGGATGCAGCAGGGCCGGGTGAACTGGCATTGGCAGATGGTTGCCGAGCCTGGATCTGCGGTGTCACATCAGAGTGAACACTGGCTATCGAAAGGCTGGATAAAATGGCGGATGCTGGATGCCGACAAACTGACGGCGTCAATGGCGCTCAAGCAGATAGCCGGACACCTGAGTGGCGGGTTGGTCTGGGAAACGACATGGGAAGCGAGCAGCAATGGCAACGCGCAGCAACAATCACACAATATGCATGGAGATATGCAGTTCGATACAGGCACGGATAGCCAGGCAACACATGCGCACCATGTGCAATTCGATGGCACAGAAACTGACGGGCGCTGGCAGATGGATATTGATGCAACGGCATGGCCGCTCGATCCATGGTCGGATGCATTGCCCAAACTGGGAGAACGGCAGCTTATTTCAGCCCAGATGGATGGCAAAACACATTGGCAGGGTCGTCCCGGAAACTGGCATATTAAGAGCGAACACGGGTTTGTTCAGGATGTGACATATGCCCGGCCAGACAGCAGCGGGACACCAGCATGGTACTGGAGTCGAATCCATTACAAGCGCGCCGCCATCAATACAGCCAAACATCAACTCCAGGTGGCCGGGCTTGATATGCTGGATTCCAGATTGGTGCTGCAGACAAAACACATCGACACAGTAAGCGATTCGCTTGATGAGCAGACCAGTCGTGCGCTACAAGAGTCAGGCTGGGATATCCATGCCGATACGATCAATGTTCGGAATATGATGCTGGCACTGGCCATGCCTCAGGGCAAGGTGACGCTGGAAACTCTGGACGGGCAAGTGCGCAGCCCGCAAGGCAAGCCATTGCGCTTCAAGCTGCATACACATAGAGACAATCGTTCGGAAGAAAATACGGCTCCCGTTGGCGAGCCTGGCAGTGATACGCAGCCACAGTGGCGGCTGCGGGGAACAGCGAAAAAAAACAGTCAGGGGCAACTCACATCGGCCAAAATAAAAATTCAAGGCAAGCAGATTCCTGTTGCCCGACTGCGGCCATTGCTACCATTACAGGATGATGCGGACAGGCCGGTGAAACTGGCCGGGGCGGCTGAACTCAAGGCGACCATCAGCGTGGATCAGGGTGTATGGCAGATGCAGGGCAAAGCCAGTGTGCGGGATTTGAACCTTTCGCATGGCGGGGATGTGCTACTGGCTGATCAGCTCAGCATACGATTTGGTTCGGTTGGCATGGGGCTGGAGGCTCAGATCATCGACCGCATTGATGTTCAGGGATGGCAATATATTGCCGCACTGCATCCGTTAGCGCTGCATGTGGTTGAGCCTGCCGAGCATGATAATATTACACCGGGCAGCGCGACATGGTGGGTGACAACGTTGCGTAACAATCATATCGCAATCCGTCAGTTTAATCTGGAGGATGGTCAGATCAGTGTGGGACAGCGGCAGGCGCTGTGGGCTGAGCATGTGCAAATCCACGTTGCTGATATTCAAACTGCTCACTGGTCGGACATTGCCGTGACAGCAACCGTTGGCGGCAGTGACTTCAAGCTAAAAGGCCAGTGGCAGGCCTTATCGGATCCGCAGCGTTTTCGCGGTGATGTTGCCGTGCAGCAGTTCGAGCCGTTTTTCCTGCATAACTGGATGGCGGCATCTGGAATACCGCGCCTGATTCAGGGGCGTTTATCGGCCAGTTTGCATGTGGAGGACGGGCAGGATCCGGACAGCTATCAGGGCGCGGTGCAATGTCAGTTGCTTCAGGGACTGACGGAAACGGGCATCTTCACATCCGATCCCATGTTGCCCCGAACCGGCTATAGCACGCCCGAGTTGTTGCAGCGGCTGGAACAAAGCCCCGGCATCATTGCGCTGCAATATGATTTAAGCGGATTATGGTCGGAGCAAGCGCTGACGCTGGAGCGGCTTGGTTTGTCGATGCAGGCGGCGATGCATGAGGCGGCTCAATCCGGCAGTTGGCGTGAAGCAGTAAATGTTGAAAAAGCTGCTCCGAATACAGCTATTGAAGCGCGCATTCGCCTGCATGGTCGCGAGCGCTTATCGCTGAATGAACGCAACCGGTTGTCCAAAGTCGTTCATAAACTGCGCCAGCATCCTGAGCTGATCATTTTTCTCAGGCCCAAATGGAAGGGTGCGGAACTGACTGCCGAAACACAGCAGCGTATTCAGCGCACCCAACAACTGATCGAACGTTATATGACCCACCGCAACATCGATAAACGCCGAATTTTTCCGGTCTGGCCGACAGCAGTCGATCAGGTTGATGAAATCGGTTCGGTGCAGGTGGAAGCGAGAATCGCCGGGGGATAGATGCTAGCCAACACCGGCAGCGATTTTAGCTGAAATAAACTGGCTATGGTGCAGCCCCATCAAATCGGCCGTGCGCCGAATCAATTGTTCCTCATACGGATCAACAAAGCCATCAGCCAGAGCCACCGCCCATAATTCAGTAAGAATATCGATGCGCTCGTCGGTAGAAAAGCCTTTCACCACCACCGAAGTGAACTGGTGCAGATCCAGCGCCTGTTCCACTTGCTGCAAGGCATTTTCAATCAAATCATGGATTTCGACCTGACCCAGGCCAAATCGTTTTTCCAGCGCCAGAATGATTTCGCTGCGCTCGGCAGATTCCAAATGCCCGTCCATGCGCATCACTTCCACCATCAGTGCCGCAACAGCCAGAGATACATCATGTTTTTTCTTTTCCTGAGGACTGGCTGCCGCCTGTTTCCACATCTGTTTCAGTTTATTGATCATGCCTCAAGCCTAGTGGACGCTACCGGCTTGGCAATGAAACAGCCAAACTGACCTGCCGAGCACCTGTTTTGACTTAAGGGTGCATGGCTTCGATGAAGATGCGATCAATATTCTGATGCCATTCATTGTGGTAGGCGGCCAGCCAGCGATCAGCCTGCGTCTGGCCTGATTCGACAGCCTGTATGACCGGTGCGAGAAAAATGCTTTCATCTTCCCCCTCAGCATTGCGTTGATGCAAGTGCTCCAGCCCGGCGCGTGAAATATCCAGCATCTGCTCACACAGTTTTCGCACCGTGGTATCGCGGAATGGCGTTTGCAGGGCAGTGCTCGGCGTCTGCTGGCGCAGCATCACGACTTCGGCATGTGACCAGTCGGCAATCATGGCCCATGCGGCATCTTCCGCCTGTTTATCATATAATAAACCCTTCCACAGGGCTGGTAGCGAACAAATCCACGGCCAGCCACCAGCATCCGCGCCGCGCATTTCCAGATATTGTTTGAGTCGCACATCGGGGAACAGGGTAGAAATATGCGTTTCCCAATCTTCCATGCTCGGATATTCGCCGGGCAGTTGCGGCAGTTTTCCGCGCATAAAATCTCTGAAACTGCCACCGGCACAATCTATATATACATCATTCCTCAGAACAAAATACATCGGTGCATCCAGCGCCCACTCGGTATACGCGGCAAAACCAAAATCATCCTCAAAGGTGCAGGCCGGAATGCCGGTGCGTTTCGCATCGGTATCGAGCCAGCAGGCCGCCCGCCGTGACAGATAGGCTGATGGCTTGCCATGCTCAAACGGACTGGCTGCATACAGCGCCGTTACAAGCGGTTGCAGGCACAGCGAAATGCGCATTTTTCTGGCCATATCCGCTTCCGAAGCGAAATCCAGATTGGCTTGTACGGTGGCTGTGCGCGTCATCATATCCAGCCCGCCAGTGCCGACGGATGGCATATAGTTGCGCATCACGGCATAACGCGCTTTGGGCATCCACGGGATTTCATGTTGCTGCCACTTGGGCTGGAAGCCCAAGGCCAGAAATCCGATATGCAATTCATC
>CAZDFL010000116.1:0-4873 GCA_964504835.1 uncultured Zetaproteobacteria bacterium | reverse complement strand
TCCACCTGATAATATTTCACCCGGCCAGTTCGATTTTTCACCTTCACTTCACCCTTGGCCAGCATCGGAATGCCATTGCCGCATCGCTTGTATACGCTTTCACCAACCAGAATACTCTGCCCTTCGGCCATCTGTTCCAGCCTGGCCGCCACGTTCACGGTATCGCCAATTACGGTATAATCCATACGATTTTTTGAACCTACGTTGCCCATGACCACATCGCCGCAATTGATACCAATGCCAACCTCAAACACAGGAAACCCTTTCATCCTGAATTCCGCCATCAGGCTCTTCATGCTGTTTTGCATCTCGATGGCTGCCCGCAAAGCATTGGCAGGCCCGTTCTCGGCCGCGTCCAGTATGCCGAATGTCGCCATCAGCTCATCACCGACAAACTTATCCAGCACGCCCTCATGCCTGAAAATAATTTTCACCATGGCCTCAAAATATTCATTGAGCATATTAATGACAGTTTCCGGCTCCAGGCACTCGGAAATCGTGGTAAATGAACGGATATCAGTAAATAAAATAGTAGCCATCTGCCTTTTATTTTGCAGCGGCATATCGCCCGTGGCATTGACAACCTTGTTGACCAGATCCTGCCCCACATAACGGCTCAGTCGCTGCCGCGACAGCCCCTCTTCTCTGAGTCTCTTCTGATATTGCTCAATATCCCGACTATACAACATCATTTTGGTTGTCATTTCCTGAAAATTTCGCGAGGAGCGTTCGGATTCAAGCAGTATGGTATTGAAAGCCTGAACAATACTATTCAATTCACCCGGCGATTGCTTATCGATTTCAATCGAAGTTCTGCAATTTGAAGTCACTGTCTTGCCTGTTTTATCGCAGACATCTTTCAATTGCCGTCCAAATTTCAGAATCACAGAAAAACCAACCAGATGCGCAACCAGTGCGCCCACAGCAACAGCCTGAATGGTTGTCGTTATTTTAATATCCAGTGAAAAAATCAGATACAGAGACAACAGATATGGAATAAATCCAATCAGTACATAACTGACCTGCTCAATATACCTGAAGTTGGTGATTTTACGCATGCGAACAGGCCTTCATATCGAACCTGTATTCATTCCGAGCCAACCCTGTTTATCGCAAAGTCCATACACCCATCCATCGCGATACCAATCAGCGCGTGCTCTTCACCGCTTCCCTTCTGCTGTTCAGGGAAATGAATCCAGACTACTCTCGCATCGGATGCCATGCTGGCATCCAGTTCATCTGTGCCCGGCATACAAATATGAACCGTCACCTTCTGCCCTACCACATACCAGTGCGCATGCGCCGTAGAAAAGCACACGCCACCGCCGGAAACATTGTTCATTTTCCCACTATCGGAGAAAGGCTCCCCGGATCGGGATTTGCCAGTAACTTCAACCGGGAAATCCAGTGGAAAACGTTCAAAGTCACGTTGTGTTACGCGCGATTTTCTACCGCTCATCGTTATTCTCCCGTATCGTCATCACAATAACCCGAACAAGATACGTGCCAAAAAAAAGAGGACGCTCATGCAAACAGATTGATGCGGGTTGAATCCTGTATAAATGCAACTGGCAGGCCTTGCAGACTATATGTAAAAACAAGCAACGCATCGTTGCCAGCAGCACTGGTTGTAGACAAGGGATCGTTGGCAACAACAAATGCCAGCGCCGGGCTGTTCTGCACCGGTTGCGGTTTTCCCCGCTCATGGCCAAGCGCCAATGCATACATCTGGCTTGATTTGCCATCATCAAATTGCAATCCCATGGCCAGCGTCAATTTCATAAAAACCACCGCCATGCAGGCACATTGTGCCCCTCAGGGCAGCAAGGATTGCCGCTCCGACATGGCATGCGATTAAAGAAGATTCTTATCATATTATTATAAATAACTGTTTTTAAAAAATAATTTTAGCAGACCTCCTTGTTTTTAAATTGTTTTATCCATGTTGATTACCGCATATAGAATGCCAAAGAATTTGCATTACTACCTCTTTTCATTGCAGTAAAAGAAGCGTAACCTCAAACATGTTTGTCAGAAGCCGCCGGGTTCTGCCCGTATTCAAACTGAATGGACGCACACGGAACACCGGCTTCAACATCATCACGGGGACAAGGCCATGAGCGATCAACAAAACAAATACGTATTTTCTTTTGAAGAAGGAGACGGTAAAAATAAACAGTTATTGGGAGGCAAGGGTGCCAACCTGTGCGAAATGACGCAGATCGGTTTGAATGTACCGCCTGGCTTCGCCATTACGACCGAAGCTTGTCTGGCCTATCTGAATCAGGGCGAGATGCTGCCAGATGGCGCCATGCAGGAAATACGCGACCAGATGACAGCGCTGGAACAAAAAACGGGTAAAATATTTGGCGATGCCCATAACCCATTGCTGGTTTCGGTACGCTCAGGTGCGGCCATGAGCATGCCGGGCATGATGGATACCATTCTGAATCTGGGCTTAAACAGCGACACATTACAGGGCGAGATTGAACAGACCGGTGATGAACGCTTTGCCTATGATGCTTATCGCCGTTTTATTCAGTTATTCGGAAAAGTAGCGCTCGGTATAGGCGATGAACTGTTTGATGAACCGTTTGAAGCCATTAAAAAACGTGAAGGCGTTAAAGAAGATGTCGGCCTGTCGGCAGAGAACCTGAAAGAGATTTCTGCCGTTTTTCTGGAGATTGTACACGGGCAGACCGGCCACCCCTTCCCTGAAAATCCGTATAAGCAACTGGAAGTGGCGATTAAAGCCGTATTCGGTTCATGGTCGGGCAAACGTGCCGTGGATTATCGTCGCGAATTCAATATCACGCCGGAGCTGGCCAATGGCACGGCGGTTAATGTCTGTACCATGGTATTCGGCAATCGCGGCAACGATTCGGCCACCGGCGTGGCTTTCACACGCAATCCGGGCACCGGCGAAAATGAATTTTACGGTGAATATCTGGTCAATGCGCAGGGCGAAGATGTCGTAGCAGGCATCCGCACGCCCAAACCAATTGCTCAGATGGCTGATGAAATGCCGGAGATGTACGACCAGCTCGAAGCCTTGCGCAGCAAACTCGAAAATCATTATTGCGAAGTGCAGGATTTCGAGTTTACCATTGAAAGGGGTACGCTGTATTGCTTGCAAACCCGTAACGGTAAAATGAATACACAGGCCATGGTGCGCACTTCGGTTGAACTGGTTGCAGAGGGATTGATTAACAGAGAACAGGCGCTGTTGCGCATCGCGCCCGAATCATTGGAGCAGATGCTCTTCCCCCGTCTGGATCCCGATGCCGATGTCACCCCGTTAGCGGCCGGTCTGCCTGCCAGTCCGGGCGCTGCATGCGGTCATGTCGTATTTGACGCCGACCGGGCCGTAGCGCAAAAAAGCGCCAGCGGCAAAACACTGATTCTGCTACGCGAAGAAACAAAACCGGAAGATATCCATGGATTTTTTGTATCCGAAGCAATCCTGACCAGCCGGGGCGGCAAAACCAGCCATGCAGCTGTCGTCGCACGCGGCATGGGCAAACCGTGTGTAGCCGGAGCCGAAGGCATTGAAGTCGATGTCGCAGCCCGCCGCGCCCATATTGGCGACGTGGTCATTAAAGAGGGTGATATTATCACCATTGATGGCACCTCGGGCAATGTCTATCTGGGCGCTGTGCCCACGGTCGAGGCGGAGTTTTCCGATGAACTGAAAACATTATTATCATGGGCTGATGAACGCGCCCGCTTAAAAGTCATGGCCAATGCCGACATCCCCGAAGATGCTGAGCGCGCACTTAAGTATGGTGCCATGGGTATCGGGTTATGCCGTACAGAACGCATGTTCAACGCCCCCGATCGCCTGCCCATCGTGCTGGAAATGATAGTTTCCGACTCGCTTGAACAACGGCAGACTGCACTAGATAAATTATTGCCCATCCAACGCCAGGATTTCATAGACCTTTTCACCACCATGTCGCCCAGGCCTGTGACCGTGCGCCTGCTCGACCCCCCTATCCACGAATTCTTACCCTCGGAAAATCAGTTGCTGGATGATCTGATACAATTGAGACACTTGAAAAAAAGCATGCGCGGCTCAGAAGTGTTATCCGCCACGCTCAGCCTGCTATCGACACAAAATGGGGAGATACCATCGATTCTGCAAGTGGCCGACTCGGCTCTGGTTGATGAAGCCATTGAGAAGAAAGAAGCCATACTCAAAAAAGTTCGCACCCTGTTTGAAGTCAATCCGATGCTGGGTCATCGTGGCGTTCGCCTCGGCATAACATTCCCGGAAATCTATGCCATGCAGATTCGCGCCGTGCTGGAAGCGGCCTGCGAATGTCAAAAACGTGGCATTGAAGTGCATCCTGAAATCATGGTTCCACAAGTCTGCACCTCGGAAGAACTCAAGTCTGTGCGTCTACATGTGGAATCGATTCGCGATCAGGTTGCTGCTGACTGCGGTGACGAACCTATCTTCAAATTCGGCACCATGATTGAAGTGGTACGCGCCTGCATGCGGGCTGGCACGCTGGCCAACGAAGTGGAATTTTTTAGCTTTGGCACCAATGATTTAACCCAGGCGAGCTTCTCATTTTCGCGCGAAGATGCCGAGAATAAATTCCTGCCGATGTATAACAAAGTGGGTATTCTGCAGGACAATCCGTTTGAAGTGCTCGATGCCCAGGGTGTCGGAAAACTGATGGAGTTAGCAATTGGCTGGGGCCGAGAGGTGAAGCCGGACATGAAAATCGGCATCTGCGGCGAACACGGCGGCCACCCAGCTTCGATCCGTCTGTGCCATCAAATTGGTTTGAGTTATGTCTCTTGCTCTGGCCCTCGCGTTCCAATTGCCCGCCTGGCCGCCGCCCATGCCGCATTGCTGGAGTAA
>CAZDFL010000115.1:0-4888 GCA_964504835.1 uncultured Zetaproteobacteria bacterium | reverse complement strand
AATGTTGAGGCCACCGCCGATTGGCTGAATAAAAAGGGGCGAGCCGCCCTGCCCTATCATGCCGGACTCGCCCAGGATGTGCGGGCACGCAACCAGCAACGCTTCTTGCGTGAAGACGGGCTGATTATCGTTGCCACCATTGCCTTTGGCATGGGCATTGATAAACCGGATGTACGTTTTGTCGCCCACATGAATCTGCCAAAAAATATCGAATCCTATTATCAGGAAACAGGCCGCGCCGGACGTGATGGTTTACCATCGAATGCATGGATGTCGTATGGCTTGAAAGATGTGATCAACCTGCGCCTGTTTACTGAAAACAGTGATGCCGAAGAACAATTTAAACGGGTTATGTTTCAAAAAACCGATGCCATGCTGGGCTTGTGCGAACTCACCTCCTGCCGCCGTCAGGCGCTACTGGGCTATTTTGATGAAATCATGACAGAGCCCTGCGGCAACTGCGATAACTGTCTGCATCCCCCCGAAACATGGGATGCCACCATTGCCACCCAGAAAGTATTATCCTGCATCTATCGCACCCACGAGCGTTTTGGCACGCAATACATGATTGATATTCTTACCGGTAAAGACGATGAACGCATCCGCCACAATGGCCATGAGAAACTATCCACCTTCGATATTGGCGGTGAACATAGCGGCGTAGAATGGCGCGGCATCTTTCGCCAACTCATTGCCCACGGCTATCTGGCCACCGACACCGAAGGTTATGGCGTGCTCAAGTTGACGCAAAAAGCCTGGCCGCTATTAAAGCGCAGCGAAACGCCACAGACGGTTATGCTGAGAAAATTACGCAAACCGACAAAAGCCAGCAAAAAGAAAACTTCATCAGCGTCACGGATTGTACTGGAAACGTTATCAGCTTCGGATCAGGAATTATTTGAAACATTGCGCGCTTTACGCAGCAAACTGGCCAAAGAGCAGAACGTACCGCCCTATGTTATTTTCCCGGACAAAACACTGACTGAAATGGCCATCGTCAAACCGGCCAACAATGGCCAGATGCTCGATATTTCCGGTGTGGGTGAAACCAAACTATCGCGTTATGGCGAGGCATTTATGCATGCCATCCGCTGTGTTGAATAATCAGAAATCTATAGAGGCGTGTTGGTAAAGCCGGACTGAATCTGCTGGGCGACAAGTTTCACACAGAGGAGCACATACAACGCGCCAACAAAAAATCTGGAATGGAGCCGGACTGTTCTGCATCTCATGTTCTGTTTTGCATTCATGCTTTTATCTATCGGAGATGAAAAGGCAAACTTCAATCGTGTAGAAAACCTGCCACCTTCGCCGATTAGTCACGGAAATTGGTGAACGACAATGGCCGGTCTGAATCCATGCCACGCACCAGCGCCATAGCAGCCTGCAAATCATCACGTTTCTTGCCGGTTACACGCACCTGATCACCCTGAATGGCAGCCTGCACTTTCATCTTTTCCTGTTTGATGGCTTTGACGATTTTTTTAGCCAGCTCCATGCTCACGCCCTGCTTAATCAAGATTTCCTGCCGTTTACAGCCGCCGCTGGCATCTTCCGCATCATTATAGTCCAGGCACGATGGTTCCAATTTGCGGCGTACCAGTTTGGCACGCAGAATCTCTGTCACCGTGTTCAGCTTGTTGATGTCATCACCGACGACAATAATGCTGCTTTCTCCCAGCTCAATGCTGGCCTTGCTGCCCTTGAAATCATAACGGGTGGTGATTTCCTTGATGACCTGATTCACCGCATTACTCATTTCCTGCATATTGGTTTCGCTAACAATATCAAAACTGGGCATGGCAAACTCCTGCTCACATATCATTTTAATGTGAAACCCTGCCGCTTCAAACTTTGACAAGCAATGAGCCGGACTTAAGCTTGGCAGATGGAAGGAGTTATTTTTGCCTGATACACACAAAAAAGATTATTCAAACAGGGTAGATACTGATCCTGATAATATAAAACAGAAAAAACTGCCACTGCTTTCACGCCCATCGGCTCGCTGGTATCCGCTGCTGGGCGCACTGAGTGGATTTTTGTTCATCCTGCTATTCATTGGCGGCGCCGGACAGGATGCGCGCGCCCGCATGAGTATTCCGCATGAAGAATGGCTACAGGCAGACTTGAATCCGGCTACCATTGCGCCAGATTCACGCCTTCGCAGCGAACGACTGCGTTCGGGTGACCATGCCGTTGCCGCATTGCAGCGCCTCGGTTTCGGCAATGTAGAAAGCCATCGCATGGTGCAAGCAGCAAATGCCATTTATCACCTTAAAAATGTACGCGTCGGCCAGATTTTCAAACGCGTGGATAATGCCGAAGGCATTGATTTTTTCTACAATATTGATGCCAGACAGCGCCTACATCTGCATCAGGATCAGGGCAAGCATGACTGGCAAGCCAGCGCAGAAAAGCGCCAAATATTCAGCCGCCAGCGTATCGCTTCAGGCAGCATCACGGGCAGCCTGTTTGCCTCTGCCGAACGCGCCGGTATGGATCAGCGCACCACCATGAATCTGGTCGATATCTTTGCATGGGATATCGATTTTGCCCGCGATATGCGTCGCGGTGATACCTTCAAGGTGGTTTATGAAGAACGCTTTGATGATGAGGGAAAGCCACTGGTGAGTCAGATTCTTGCCGCTCGATTTAGCAATCAGGGTAAGCAGTTTCAGGCCGTTCGTTATGAGCAGGTAGATGGTCGGGTTGATTATTTTACGCCGGATGGCCAAAGCATGCGCAAGGCTTATTTGAAAGCACCGGTGAAGTTCTCACGGATATCCTCCCGCTTTACGCTGCGCCGCAAGCATCCGATTCTCGGTTACACACGCGCCCATCGCGGTGTCGATTATGCTGCCCCCAGAGGTACGCCGGTACATGCCATCGGTGATGGTTATATCGCCTTTAAAGGCTGGAAACATGGTTATGGCCGCTTCATTCTGATTCGCCATACCAACCGCCAGCATTCCACCGCCTATGCCCATATGAGCCGCTATGCACGCGGCATTAAACGAGGCAAACATGTCCGGCAAGGGCAGGTGATTGGTTATGTCGGTATGTCCGGGCTGGCCACTGGCCCGCATCTGCATTTCGAATTTCGCTCGCGTGGCCGGGCTGTGAATCCTTTGACCGTGAAACACCCGCCCGCCAGACCGGTTGCCAAAGCAGAGCGTGACCGCTTTATGCAGCAGACTGCGCCGTTATTGGGTCAGTTAAAGCAATCATCAACTGAAATCATCTGGGGATAAGCTAGTGACGCAAGCATCCATTTCGGAACAACAGCAGGCATGGCTGGATAAAGCCCATCGGGTATTCGATATTGAAATTGCCGCCATCAAGGCCCAACACGATGTGCTGGGAGCGCCATTTATACAGGCCGTCGATACGATTCTGGGGCTGGATGGCCGACTCGTCGTAGTCGGCATGGGTAAATCCGGCATCATCGCCAAAAAGATTGCCGCCACCTTTGCCTCAACCGGCACACCGGCATTTTTCGTGCATGCGGCTGAAGCGCAGCATGGCGATCTCGGCATGATTACCGGTCAGGATGCTGTGCTTGCACTCTCTCACAGTGGTGAGACCGCCGAAGTCTGTGGCCTGCTACCGGAGATTCATCGGCGCGGGGCAAAAGTGATTGCCATTACCGGCAACACGAAATCGACACTGGCTCGCTACGCCGATGCCGTGCTCCACATTCCTGTCGACAAGGAAGCCTGCCCGCTTAATCTGGCTCCGACCGCATCGACCACGGCGGCGCTGGCGCTGGGTGATGCTCTAGCGGTCGTCGTGCTCAAACAACGTGGTTTTAAGGAAGAGGATTTTGCCCGCGTACATCCGGCTGGCAGCCTGGGTCGTAAATTACTACGCGTGGCCGATGTGATGCACAGCGGTGATGCCATGCCGCTGGTCGCTGCCGATGCCTCGCTACAAGATGCCATCATGAGCATTAGCAGCCATCGACTCGGCATTACCGGCATTATCGAAAATGGTCAACTCACCGGCTGTCTGACAGATGGTGATTTACGCCGCATTCTCCAATCCGGCGACCTGGATCTCAAAGCGCCCGTGCGCACGCTAATGCACCCTGCGCCGACAACCATCGCAGCGGACAAACTGGCCAGCGAGGCATTGCATTGCATGGAAATAAAGAAAATTACGGTATTGTTCGTGTGTGATACGGATCGACAGGCAATCGGCGTCGTCCACATGCATGATATTTTACAGGGGGAGGTACGATGAGTTTGAATGGGTCAAATCAGATCAAACCAGATCAGTTAAAATCGGAGCAGAAATCAGATCAAAACAGCGGCTTTGATTTTCCCTTCGCGATGGCAGCCGATATTCGTATGCTGATTCTGGATGTCGATGGCGTGATGACCAATGGTTCCATCATCATGGATCAGCATGGCGATGAATGGAAATCGTTTAATGTGCGCGATGGTCATGGCATCAAAATGCTACAGCGCGCCCATATCAATATCGCCATCATCACCGGACGTTCATCCAAAGTCGTAGCCGCACGAGCCAGCGATTTGGGTATCGAGTATGTTATTCAGGGCTGTTTGAACAAGGCTGAAGGTTTGTCGAATCTGGAGCAGCAGTCCGGTATCGCCGCTGAGCATTGCGCCATGATGGGCGATGACGTGTTGGATTTGCCACCGATGTATCGCTGTGGTCTGAGTCTGGCACCATCGGACGCGCATCAGGCCGTGCTATCGCATGTTGACTGGGTTTCAGACTGGCAAGGCGGACGTGGTGCCATCCGGCAAGCGGCGGAGGGATTGATTCTGGCTACAGGCGCATGGGATGAAATCATTCACGCTCGTTATCAGATTTCGCCAGCCGATTGCGGCTGGCATAAGTAGCCCGGTTAAACCCCGAGCCC
>CAZDFL010000114.1:0-4895 GCA_964504835.1 uncultured Zetaproteobacteria bacterium | reverse complement strand
CTTTCTTTCAAATCTATCAGCCTTTCGTGCTGAAATAATACGAATAGAATTTTCGGTTTTTTCACAATGGCAGACAATCAATAAACGAAGGCGAGAGCTCACTCCCATTAAAATAAAACGATCTTCATCTTCAGAACTATCTGGATCAGGTATTAAGCGACCCAAAGAATCATGTAGAATTGTCATTCTACAAAGTTCAAAAGTCAAAAGCCATCACCCGAAAGAATAGATGTTATCCTATGACCCATTGACTTCAATATCATCATTCAGTTTCTCGCTGGCCGCGTTGAAAAATGCTCTTTTGCAGAAGCAAGCTCCGCTTTTTCGACTCGACAGCAGAAAAAGAACGGCAATCTGAACAGCTAGCCCGGACTATTCATGAATACTGCTGCGCCCTCACTTGTTCATTTGCCCGCAACAAATCCCTCGTAAATCGTCCGTATGCATGGCTACGAACTTCTTCCTCGGAATCTGTTGCGAACAAATGTCCGGCGCGATCATCACAGCGATTCATGAATAGTCCGGGCTAGCTTTTTTAACAATTATTCTCGGGGTAATGTGTTGAAGCAGCGTTTCTCTACTATAAAATAACCGTGTGTTGATGGCATGCCCTGATAGCTGATCTGGATGCTGGCAGCCTCGTTGAAGGTTTGACTGGTACCAAAAACAACATTTTCCTGATGCAAAATTTCTGAACCCATAGGATAGTCAATACGCATGGCATGATCCGAATCCCAGTGAACAATGGCATCATAGCCGTGCCTGAACGAAAAACTCTGCATACTGCTGTTGAAATCCTTGTTGGCCGGACGAATATTGATACTCAGTGTCTGATCACCCGGCCTGTCGCCGCTCGACACGCGGTACAATGTTGCCACCAGTTGTCCTGACGGGGATGGGCATGCAAACATTACATCCGTTTTATTTCCGAAACCGCAGCCACTGAACAGCAGGGTGACAGACAGCAGCACCCACCTCATGTGATGGTGCCCAGTCGAGTCCATTCTTTTTCCACCCTCTCCAGACAATCTTCTACCGCCACGCCATCAAAATAATTACCGACCAGTGCCAGCGGCAAGTCGGCGAGCATCGCATCCATGTCCTCAATCAACTGATGGTGCCCCATGTCGGGCGCTGGCAGACGATTGGTTTTGTAAAACACGTATTGCAAATCGGCTGATTCCACATCCAGCACGGTGCAGATACGTTGAAGCTTGTCGTCATCACTGAGCAAGCCCGGTTTGAAGTGAAATGTGAAACCGCGCAAATGTGAATGCGCCACAAAGTCACGGGACACGGCAGAATAAAAATCGTCATCTACCGCAATAATTCCAGCCACCGGCGCTAGAGACAGAGCCTCCTTGCCCACCACGATGCCAACCGATTCTATTTCGACTTCGTTCACCCAACTCAGTTGCTCGGCAATATCGGCATGGACATGCGCCAGCAGGCGCGATGCGGCGGGTGCAGGCGTAGCGCAGGCCAGTTTTTCACAGGCATAAACGCCATCCTCTGTTTCCACGACATAACCGGAGGCATGGCGATGAATAGCATGAATATCCTGCCCTTTTTTTACTTCCAGACGTTGCTCAAGCTCTGCAATCACGCGCCCCAGACCTGCGGCAAAGGTATAGCTGCGCTGTACCGATTTATCGCGCGGGCGTTTGCGGAACAGCATATCAGCAGGCATATGATCCGCCGCCTGACAAATAACGGCATTGAAGGCGTGCCGGAACACACCGGCGTAGTTGTTCGGGCCAATCAGGGCACTATAATAATCGGCGATGGACTTGCCTTCCTTATTCAGGGAGAAAAGACGCCAGGCATGGGTGAATAATTCAAAAAAGCGTAACCGGGAAGGAATAGACGCCAGTTTATCATCGGCCAGCATACGATAAGACAGCTTCTCGCGCCCCAGCATCTGCTCAGTCAGTCCCAGTTTATCCAATATGGTTAACAGGCGGCCATAGGAGTTAAAGCAGGTATGGGTGCCCATCTCCAGCCAGAATGGTTCGCTATCATCCGGCATAATTTCGGAATGAAAGCAACCGCCGCTGCGGTTTTCCTTTTCCAGTACGAGCACGTTAATACCCGCTTGCTGCGCCTCAAACGCCAGCGCCAGACCTGAAATGCCCGCGCCGATAACAATCATGTCGTATGATTCGCCCATGCTGGTGATATTCATAGCCTGCTCACTGTCGAATCGCCATCTTCCTGCATATTCAACGCTATATTTTTTTTAAATGCAGCGTCTGTAAACAGCCGGGCATCGACCCTGCCTTTGTGACTTAATTCAAGCCGCAGGTAGAAATCGGGCGGGCGACCGTAACGGTTTTGTACCAGTTCGATCAGTTTATTCAATCGCTCAGGGTTGCAGGCGCATGAGGCATTGGTGGAGAGATAAACGCCGATCATGGCATGATTGTCGGCTGAATCAGCCAGGGAAGATGCGCACGCCTGCTGGTTCAACTGCGTTTTTTTCGTGACAGCAAGGCTCTCTTTAATCATATTGCCGCCGCCGGCAAGCAGCCCTTGGCAAGTATCTTGCTCACTGGATAAGCAAGATATGGCATCATGAAGCAATTGCTGCATGCAATGACGGCGAATAAAAACTTCCTGAGTATCTGAATACATGGCGCAAGCATAAAACCTTGTTGCGGGTCGTCAATGTATGCGGGTGTTCACAGTTCATTGAAATGCTGTTGTGATTTTTATCACGGCAAATGCGGAGAGATTGTTGAAGATTGCTTTTTTTAGTAGCCATGGAGGCTTTGCTGAGCAGATGAAAAAACAAATGTTTATGTCCGCCTCCTCGTCGGGAGGCTTGTTCGGCGTTGTCATGAGCCGCCAATACCTTATGGCTGGCTCAGTGCTATTGGCCATGCTGGTTACTTTTGGCGTATGGGGTGCTTACGGCGTTTACCAAAACGAACAGCTTATGCTATCGCTAAACCATGCCGAAAGCTCACTGCAACAGGCGAGCATGGGCAATGACTCCCGCATTAAAAAATTGACCGCCGAATTGCAGGCGGAGCAAAACAAACTGGCCGTTTATGCACGTTCGCTAGGCCAAATGCAGGCACGCATGGCCCGGCTCGATGCGCTCGGCGCTCGTCTGGTCGATGTTGCATCTCTGGATAAAAAGGAATTCGATTTTGGACTGGCGCCGGCATTTGGCGGCCTGCGCCAAGCGGCATCCGCATCATCCGGTGCCGACATTGCACTGCATCATGGCATCAGTTCGGTGCAAGGGCGCTTGAAGCAACTGGATGTGCAATTGACGGCTGTCAATTTCATGCTGGAGCAAAAAACGACTGCCGTGAATGCCAAACCGCATTCATGGCCGACAACAGGCGGCTGGATCAGCTCCGGCTTTGGCTCACGTATTGATCCTTTCACCGGCAATCCGGCTATTCACCATGGTGTTGATATCGCCAATCACTTTGGCGCTCCAGTACTGGCTGCCAGCCCCGGCGTTGTGAGCTTTGCCGGTAAAATGGAAGATTTCGGTTATGTGGTGGATATCGAACACGGCTATGGTTATAGGACACGCTATGCTCATATGTCCAGCCTGGCGGTCAATGTTGGTGATGTGGTTGCCAGCAGCCAGAAACTGGGTCGCATCGGCTCGACAGGTCATTCCACCGGCCCGCATTTGCACTACGAAGTGCGCCATCATGGTAAACTCATCAACCCCAGGAATTTTCTACCCAGAGGCTAGGGGGCTTCTCTCAATGACGGGAATGGGGGTGGCTATCATTCCAGAGTATGAGAAAAGCGGGTGCCTGCTGATTCTGTGATTTTCAATATCCTTCATTGCAAATATTCCTCCATCGTACAAAATATCGAGATGATTCTGATACGAGTCGGTACGCCATAAACAGGTGTTACTGGCGCGCAGTAGCAACGAGAGGATAAAATCGATGTCTTACATGACACATCAAATTATTGACGAGCTGGCCACCGGCCACCTGGGTCTGAAAAACCTGGAATCGGTGTACTGGAACCTGCCCACCCCCAGTCTGTACGAACATGCCATTCACAATCATGAGGGGCATCTGGCCCATCTTGGCGCACTGGTTGTGCGTACCGGCCATTTCACCGGGCGGGCGGTCAAAGATAAATTTATTGTTGATGAGCCATCCAGTCATGACAAAGTGTGGTGGGGTGAATTCAATCGCGCCATGCCGGAAAAGGATTTTGATGCGCTGCTCATGCGGGTGCGTCATTATATGGAAGGCAAGCAGGTCTATGTCGAAGATTGTCTGGTCGGCGCCGATAGCCAATATGAAAAGCCGGTGCGGGTGATCACGCAGGATGCTTGGCATGCGTTATTTGCGCGCACCATGTTTGTCCGCCCTGTCGATCTGGGCCGCGAACTGAGTGTAGAAGAACCAGACTTCACTGTGATTCACGTGCCGCATTTCCATGCCATGCCCAGCATGGATGGCACCCATTCCGAAGCCTTCGTGATTTTGCATCTGGGACGTCGCATTGCGCTGATAGGCGGCACCTCCTATGCCGGGGAAATCAAGAAATCCATCTTTACCATCATGAACTACCTGCTGCCGGAAGAGGATGTATTACCCATGCATGCCTCGGCCAATGTGGGTGATGATCCGGATGATGTGGCTATTTTCTTCGGCCTGTCGGGCACCGGTAAAACGACCCTGTCATCCGATCCCGAACGTAAACTCATTGGTGATGATGAGCATGGCTGGAGTGAACATCATGTGTTCAATTTTGAAGGCGGCTGTTACGCCAAGGTCGAACACCTGTCGCAGCAAAAGGAGCCGATGATTCATGAGGCGACCCAGCGCTTTGGCTCGATTCTGGAGAATGTCGGGCTGGATATTGCCACCCGACGCATAGATTTTGATGACATCACGCTGACG
>CAZDFL010000113.1:0-4985 GCA_964504835.1 uncultured Zetaproteobacteria bacterium | reverse complement strand
AGGAGCGGTGCCAGGCATGACTTATTGCGTTGTTTATTCATCATCCAGCCCGACAGGCTCCTGGCTGGAAATGCAAAGCAATTGATTGCTCGTATTTATAACTTTATTTTTAAATGAACAGATGTAAGCCTTTTCGATAAGTATGGTTTCCAGGTCAAGATGATAAGGAAGGAAGCGTTGCAGATACATCGATTTGGCTGGTTTTTGCTGAGCTTGATTTTGTGCGTTACATCGGCGCAGGCTAGCGATTTGACGTCGCCGCTGCCGGTGCGCAACCTGTATCCGCCGATGATGCGTTTTTTTGATCCGACGCCGGATTCGGCGCTGCGTTCCTATGATCAGCCGTGGCTGTTTGAACTGAACCAGCATTATTCGACCGTGAATATTATTGATTCGAAGCCCGGTGTCCGGCTGCTGGTGGATATGGAACTCTATGTGTTGGAACCGGTGATCCGTTATGCCGTTGCTGGCAGCTTGGAGTTTTCTCTGAGAGTGCCGTTGATGATGCCTGCCAGTGGCGTATTTGATCCTGTCATTATGTCTTTCCATGATGGCTTCGGTTTGCCCAATAATGGTCGTGGTCTACGTCCGAATGACAATTTTTCTTATATATTCGACAATGGCAAGGGAACCCGCTGGCAAGGCAAAAGCCGGTTTGAACTCGGTAATGTTGAATTATCGAGCCGATATCAGGTAATCAGGAGTGAGCACTGGGCCATGGCGGCTCTGGCGGCGATTAAATTGCCGACTGCCTCCAGAACGCGTGGCTGGGGTAGCGGCGCATCCGATCTTGCTGCCGGTGGTGTGTTCTCATGGCATCAAGGCGACTGGTTTACTCATCTGGAAGGTTGGCTGGTGCAGCCCTTGGCCAAGGATGAACCGGGCATTCGTTATGAGCGCTATTTGCGTGGGTCGCTGACGCTTGGCTATCAGCTATTTGATGCAGCATCATTGATCGTGCAGGTACAGGGAGGGAGCTCACCATACCTGACTGCGATTAGCGCTCTGGATCACCCACCTTTTCTTATCTCGTTTGGTTTGCGTGGCGATGCGTTTTCAGGTTTGGGTATGGCCTCCTCTCTGGGCTGGACAGCTACCATCGTGGAAAATATCTCCCAGGTAACTGGACAGGATATTTCTGTTACTTTCGGTTTAAGCTGGCCCATCGAATAAATAATGAACAGGATATGTCTATGCTAGTTTCTCCCGCCGCTGAATTCCGACATGCATCATGGCGGCTACTATGTCTGGTTTTTGTTCTGGCCGTGGTGTTGTTTGTAATGCTGCGCTGGCAGCCGGAGCCTTGGCTGCGCTATCAAATCGACCAGCAAGTTCTGCAAAGCGGTATTGATTTGCAATATGAGCAACTGGCTATCGAAGGTTTTTCTGTTCGCATGGCGCATGTGTCGATTCAAACCAGCCAACTACCCGCGCCTGTCGTGCTGGATTCACTGCGTATCAGCCCGGCATGGGCATCGTTGTTGACTGGCGTTGCCGCTGTTGATGTGAAGGCCGAACTGTCTGGTCAGCCGACCACAGCGGTGCTGGCATGGCAGGACAACTATATAGGCGTGCATGATTTGAATGCCGAATTTGACGTGGCCGCACTTCAGTCTTTGTGGAAACAGCGCATGCCGTTGCCTGTCGATGTTGGTGGTCAGCTAACAATATCGGGAAATATGCAACTGGACGCAGTGAGCGGGCTGCCTGTTGATGGCCAGCTGGATGCGCTGTGGCAACAGGCCAGCGTCGATTTGCCGATGTTTGATAAACCACTGGGGGATTACCAACTGGCACTGAAAGCAGATGCCAAGGCACCCGGTCACTGGCAATGGTCGCTAGGTGGCGGTAAGGCCGTGACACTGTCCGGTTCCGGCCAGCTTGACCTGTCAGCCAAGTCTCCGCAGCAATGGACGGTCAGTGGTCGATTACAAGTGCAGGCTGCGCCTGAAGCCAAAGCAATTGCGGCGATGCTTGGGCAGCAGGGCAAGACATTCACTATTTCCGGCAATCTGCTGAATGCGCGCCTTCAGCCTATGTAGTTTGAAGCTGTTGATTGTAGCGACAGTGATGATGACAAACTTTGACACATGGCTTATCTGTTTCTAAGCTGACGGGACATGAAAACAGACGGAACGACAAAGACTTACGGGATAATCGGCTGGCCGGTAAAACATTCGCTTTCGCCGCTGTTTCAATCGCGTTTTCTCGAACAGCATGATATCAATGCCGTATATTTGCCTTTTGCAGTGGCACCTGACTTGCTCGCTCAGGCCATGGATGGCTTATGGGCGCTGGGCGTGCGGGGATTCAATGTCACGGTTCCACACAAGGAGTCGGTTTTTCAGATGGTTGAGGCGGATGCTAATGCCAGACTTATTGGCGCAGTCAATACCGTGCGCAGGGGAAAATCCGGCTGGCAGGGAACCAATACCGACTGGTTTGGATTCAAGGCAGTGATTGATGGGCTACAGGCGGATATCAAAGGGAAACAGGTGTTGTTGTTCGGTGCAGGAGGCACCTCGCGAGCCGTGTTGCATGCATTGGCCGAATTGAATCCGGCTCAGGTGAATATCTGTAATCGTAACCCTGATCGCCTGACTGCATTGATCGCATCTGCACAGGCATCGTATCCGAATTTGAACTGCGTGCCAGTGGCATGGCAACAGGATTATGTGAGCCATGCCTGTGCCGATTCGCGCTTGCTGATCAACACAACCAGTATCGGATTACAACCGGGGCAAGATTTCCCATTCAGCCTGGCCGGTCAGGGTGTTGCTATTGATGCTGTCTATCGTCCGGATGGGAAAACTGCTTTTATCACGGCAGCCAGTAAGGTCGGACGCGTATGCGTGGATGGTTTGCCCATGCTGATTGCGCAGGGCGCGGCTGCATTTGACTGGTGGCATGGCTGCGGCAGCCCGGATAACAGCGCTACCTTGAGCTATATGCAACATCATCTTGGCCGTAACAAGGTTGCTTTGCCGGGCTGGGAGCAGGCACTATGAATCGCTCGCGCTTGGGAGATATGCTGCTCAGACAACAGCGCATCAGTCGCGAGCAATTGGAGATGGTGCAGCGTAAATCCAGGTTGAATGGCGACAGCCTGACCTTGCAACTGGTACAGCAGGATATCTTTACAGAGCCTGATCTGGTCGCCTTTCTGGCCAGATCATTCGGTTGTCCCGTCATTGATCTCAATCAGGTCGATGTGGATGAGGGCGTGGCCAATATTCCGGTGGATGTGCTGCGCAAGAATCTGGCCTTGCCGCTGAAACGCAAAGGCAACAAGCTTAAACTCGCTGTTGTTGACCCCTTCGATATCAACAGTCTGGATGAGATTGGCTTTATCAGCGGCTGCAAAATCGACATTGTGGTGGCCTCTGAAACCCAGTTAATTAAAAAGCTGGATGATCTCAGTAATAACGATGCGCATTTGCAGCAGGTCATGGCCGATTTGGGGGTGATGGATGTTGAGGTCGTGGATACCTCTGAAGCAGATTTCGATGAATATTCACTGACGGCTGAGATCGAAGCGGCTCCGGTGGTCAGGCTGGTCAACCTGATTCTGATGGATGCGATCAAGCGTGGCTCCTCGGATATTCATCTCGAACCGTATGAAAAAGTGCTGCGCGTGCGTTATCGCATTGATGGTGTGCTGCACGAGATTATGAGGCCGAGTCTGAGTATGCGTGATGCTATTGTGTCGCGCTTGAAGATTCTGGCCCGGCTCGATATCTCCGAGCGCCGATTGCCACAGGACGGGCGTATCAAGCTGCGCTTATCACGCGCCAAAACAGTTGATTTTCGCGTCTCGGTATTGCCAACCCTGTTTGGCGAAAAGGTAGTGATGCGCTTACTCGATCCTTCCAGCTTACAACTGGATATGACCAAGTTGGGATATGGCAAGAATGCGCTGGCATGGTTGAAAGAGGCGATTCACAGGCCGTATGGCATGGTACTGGTGACCGGCCCGACCGGATCGGGAAAAACGGTTAGCCTGTATTCGGCTGTGTCTGAACTGAATGAACCCGGCGTCAATATTTCCACAGCGGAAGATCCTGTCGAATTCAATTTTATGGGCATCAATCAGGTCAATGTGAATGCGGATATCGGGCTGGATTTCCCCGCCGTGTTGCGCTCGTTTATGCGCCAGGATCCGGATGTCATTCTTATCGGCGAAATACGCGACTACGAAACGGCATCGATTGGCATCAAGGCGGCGCTGACCGGCCATATGGTATTGGCTACGCTGCATACCAACGATGCGCCTTCGACCATGACACGATTGATCAATATGGGGATAGAGTCTTTTCTGGTGGGCTCGGCCATTAATATGATTTCGGCCCAGCGTTTGGCGCGACGTATTTGCCCGGATTGCAAATCATCCGAGCAGATTCCTGTCGAGGCATTGCTGGATGCGGGCGTGCCGGCAAGCGACGTGGGCGATTTTCATCCCATGCATGGTACGGGTTGCCAAACATGCAATGGAACCGGCTATAAAGGTAGAACGGGCATTTATCAGGTCATGCCTGTTTTTGATGACATGCGTGAAGCAGTTTATGCTGGCGAGAATACAGACAGGATCAATGCCATTGCCATTGCGCACGGTGTAAAAACATTGCGCATGGAAGCCTTGGCGAAAGTGAAGGCCGGGGAGGTTTCTCTTGAAGAGTGTCTTCGGGTGACGGTACCGGATTGATATGAGGGTGGTCAGAGTGAGTGTGATTGATATGAGGACGGGCAAACGGTGGTAACTATCTGATGGCAACATTTATATGGCAGGCAAAAAACAAGCAGGGGGTTGCCCAAAGCGGCGAGATGGAAGCGCCCAATCGTGAAATTGCCACGGCGATTCTGCGCCGTAAAGGCTTGGTGGATGTCAAAGCCAAGAAAAAGCCGATTGAAATCAATCTGTTTCCCGAGAAAGTCGATGACAAAGATATTTCTGTGTTTTTCCGCCAGCTCTCGACTATGATCAATGC
>CAZDFL010000112.1:0-5029 GCA_964504835.1 uncultured Zetaproteobacteria bacterium | reverse complement strand
TGATAAAGAGGAGATGAAATTGAAAGCAACTATTAAAACAATCGCTGCTCTCGCCATGTTGGCATTCTCCGCTCCGGCTATTGCCGGCGGCGTGAATGTTTATGATGATGGTGATAGTAAGCTCAAACTTGGCGCCAAGGTGTTCCTTGACGGTACTCAGAAAGAAACACTGGCAGATGGTATTACAACGGCGCGCACCAAGGGCTTTAACCTGGGTCGTGCTTATCTGACCGCCAAATACTACTTCAACAGCGACTGGATGATGCGTATCACAACTGATGTTGTGCAGGAAAAAGGTCTTGCAAAGAAAAAGACCAATGTATTCCTGAAGTATGCTTATCTGGAAGGTAAGTTGTATGGTAAAGCTGCTGTACTGCGTGCCGGCGTATCGCATAACCCGTGGATCGATTATGAGCAGGGTTTGTGGAAACACCGCTACTTCACCAAAGTCACTTCGGATGAATTCAAGTATGACGATTCTGCTGATATCGGTGTTGGCCTGAAAGGTAAATTGGCTGACGGCATGGTGAAATACTGGGCTACTGCAGTTAATGGTGGTGGTTATGGTAACCTGGCGCAGTCCAATGCGATTGATTACAAGGTTCGCGTAGGTATCTACCCGCTAAAAGGTCTGACCTTTGACGTAGCCTATAACACCGGCTTCCGTGGTAAAAAAGCATTTAACGCTGCACTGTTGAAGCAGACCATGTATCAGGTCATGCTGACTTATGGTACGCATGATTTCCGCGTCGGCGGCAACTGGATCAACAACGAGGATAAGGTCAGCAAGAACATCAAGGCTACGACCTACGCACTGTGGGGCTGGGCTAAAGTCGGCGCTGGCTTTGGTGTAACAGGCCGTTGGGAGCAAGAGAAGTCCTTCAAGTACACGACAGGGATTGCCGGTACTGTAGAACAGAAACGTACCCGCTATGTCGTTGGTGTTGATTACTCTCCGGTTAAGCATGTTGTTTTCACTGCCGGTTATATTGACGACAAAACGAAAGCCAAGGGTCATGTGCTTGGTAAAACTGCTGAAACCAAGCAGATCGGTTTGTGGTCACAGTTTAAATATTAAGAAATATCAGGCCGGGGTTTTAGCCCCGGCCTGTTCTTTATAAGTAATATAAAACAAAGGAGATAAGCATGAAAAAGAGTATTATTGCAGCAGCAATGATGATTGCCGGCGTTATGGGGGCAGCATCTGCAGCATCCGCAGCAGCCACCATCAACGGCGCTGGCGCTACATTCCCGTTCCCGGTGTATTCACAGTGGGCGCATGACTATAATAAAGAAACCGGCGTGAAATTTAACTATCAGGCCATCGGTTCCGGCGGCGGCATCAAGCAGATCAAGGCCAAAACTGTCGACTTCGGTGCATCTGATGCGCCTCTGAAAGCAGCAGAACTGGATAAATTCGGTCTGATGCAGTTCCCAATGATCATGGGCGGCGTTGTGCCGGTTGTGCATATCAAGGGTATCAAAGCTGGTCAGTTGAAACTGTCTGCAAGCAACCTGGCTGACATCTACCTGGGTAAAATCACCAAGTGGAATGACGCTCGCATCACTGCAAATAACAAGGGTCTGAAACTGCCGGCTCAGGATATTACTGTTGTTCACCGTGCTGACGGTTCCGGTACCACCTGGATCTTCACCAACTACCTGACCAAGGTCAGCGCTGATTGGGCCAAGACACTGGGTAATGCCAAAGCTGTTGCATGGCCTGTCGGTCTCGGCGGCAAGGGCAACCAGGGCGTTGCTGCATTCGTAAGCAAGGTGAATGGTTCTATCGGTTATGTTGAGTATGCTTATGCTTTGCAGAATCACATGGCTTCTATCCTGTTGCAGAATAACAACGGTACATACGTTGCACCAACTGCTGCCAACTTTCAGGCTGCTGCCGCTGGCGCTGACTGGAAACATGCCAAAGGTTACTACATTGTGTTGACCGATCAGCCGGGTGCAAACTCATGGCCAATCACTGGCGCTTCTTTCATCCTGATGTATAAGACTCAGGCTCACCCTGCAATAGCTAAAGAAGTGTTGAAGTTCTATAACTGGAGCTACAAGAACGGCGCAAAAGCAGCTCAGAAGCTGGACTATGTGCCAATGCCTGCAGCGGTTGCCAATATGGTTCGCGCTACATGGAAAAGCGTCCTGAAAGATACAAAGGGTCACGCAATCTGGAAGTAAGCAACACACGCAAGATGCTGTCTTTGTGTAAATGGAAACAGCAGTAGTAGTGGAAGGGCCGGGGTTTTCCCGGCTCTTCTTTTTCTAAGCACAGACTAAAACTATTCACCACGAAGCTCACGAAGAGCACGAAGTAAAACCTCAAGGATTAACATCGCCAGTCTGAATGCCTTCGTTCACTTTCTTTGCCTCTCCTTCGTGCTCTCCGTGTCCTTCGTGGTGAGTATTTTATTATATTGCACGACAGGCCGGTTATCGTAAGAATCGCTGAGATTCTGACCGGTTAGACTATCTCATGGAGCGTTGCCACAACATGGACACAGGACAAAACAAAAAATGGGGCGATGTGGTTTTTCGCGGCATTACACTCGCATTTGCATTGGGTATTCTGCTGCTGTTTGCTGCGATTGTGGGCAATCTGTGGCATGAATCGCTGCCATCGATTCATAAATTCGGTTTTTCATTTTTAACCAGCGATGCCTGGAATCCCGTCAAGGATGATTTCGGCGCCTATATAGCGATCGTCGGTACGCTGGTATCCACCCTGCTGGCCATGTTGATTGCTGTGCCAATCTCCATCGGCGTCGCCCTGTTCCTGGCTGAACTGGCTCCGGAATGGATGAAAGCGCCTTTCGGCACGGCCATCGAATTGCTGGCGGCCATTCCCAGCATTGTCTACGGCATGTGGGGATTATTTGTGCTGGCACCCTTGATGTCCGATCACGTCCAACCATGGCTGGCCGAGTATTTCGGTTTTTTGCCCTTCTTTACAGGCCCGGCCATGGGTATCGGCATGCTTACCGCCGGTCTGGTGCTGGCCTTGATGATTCTGCCCTTTATTGCCTCGGTGACGCGTGATGTATTCCTGATGGTGCCGCAGAATCTCAAGGAAGCTGCCTACGGTATGGGCTGTACCACCTGGGAAGTGGTGCGTGATATCATGATTCCTTACGGCAAAAAGGGTATCGCCGGCGCTGTGTTCCTCGGCATGGGCCGGGCGCTGGGTGAAACTATGGCGATTACGTTTGTGATTGGTAATGCCTATCATTTGTCGTGGTCGCTATTTGCACCGGGCACCTCCATCGCCTCGACGCTGGCCAACGAATTCACCGAAGCGGACAGCGATATTTATATGTCATCGCTGGTTGAATTGGGATTGGTGCTGTTTCTGATCACCTTCATCGTGTTGGGCATCGCGCAAATGTGGCTGAAACGCGGCAATCAGGGAGGCGGACGATGATCAGGCGACAACGACGAATACTCGTCAATCGTATTATTCTCGGGCTGTCCGGCGCAGCCGCAATGCTCGGCCTGATCATGTTGGCATGGATTCTGGGCGATGTGGCGCTGCGCGGCATGCAGGCCATCAACTGGACGTTCTTTACCGAATTGCCGACCCCTCCGGGCATGGACGGCGGTGGACTGGCCAACGCTATTGTCGGCACCCTGCTGATGACGCTGGCAGCCACCTGCATGTCGGTGCCTTTCGGCGTACTGGCCGGCACCTGGCTATCTGAATTCGGACGTGATTCAAAGCTCGGCGGCGTGATTCGTTATTTCTCGGATATTATGGTTTCAGCTCCATCCATTGTGATTGGCGTATTCGTATATCTGGTGATGGTTAGACCGATGGGTCATTTTTCTGGCTGGGCCGGTGCGGTATCGCTGGCGATTATTATGTTGCCGGTCGTATCGCGCACCACTGAAGAAATGCTCAAACTGGTGCCGCATGAGTTGCGCGAAGCGGCATTGGCACTGGGCGCACCGTATTGGAAAATCATGCCGCAGGTGATTTATAAAGCCGCTGCCGCCGGCATGGCGACCGGCATTATGCTGGCCGTGGCGCGCGTGGCTGGCGAAACCGCGCCGCTGTTATTTACTGCCATGAATAGTCCGTACTGGATGGATAGCATGAACGAACCGATGGGCAACCTTACCGTCACCCTGTTCAATTATGCCATGAGTCCTTATGATGACTGGCAAACCATGGCGTGGGGCGCAGCCCTCCTGATTACCATGGCTGTCCTGTTCGCTACCATTACGACAAGGCTTATACTGCACAAGAGGAGCAAGCATTGACCACGGCTACTGCAACTAAATCCACCCCTTTCATCAATCCCATGGCGGCTGCCATGCAGGATGCTGACGATGAGCGTACGAACGTTCAGTCCGGCCAAGCCAGCACTGCTGATGAAATCAAGCTTTCTGTGCGCAATCTGGAATTCTATTACGGCGATACACAGGTGCTTTTCGGCAATACGCTGGATATTGTCAAAAACAAGGTGACAGCATTTATCGGCCCGTCCGGCTGTGGTAAGTCCACTCATATCCGCACCTATAATCGCATGTACGACCTCTACAAAGGGCATAGGGCGGAAGGTGAAATCCTCATGGACGGGGTGAATATTATTGACCCTAAAGTGCAGGGCTTATCGCTGCGCCATAAAATCGGCATGATTTTCCAGAAGCCGACGCCATTCCCGATGACCATCGCTGAGAATATTGCCTATGGTTTAAAGCTGCACACCAGCATGAACAAGAGCGATATGGATGATGTGGTTGAAAAAGCTCTGCGCGGCGCGGCATTGTGGGAAGAAGTCAAAGATATGCTGGGCAAACCGGGCACGGCGCTCTCCGGCGGTCAGCAACAGCGTTTGTGCATTGCCCGCGCGCTGGCGGTTGAGCCTGAAGTGATTTTGATGGATGAGCCTTGTTCGGCGCTTGATCCGATTGCCACGGCCAAGATCGAAGAGCTGATTGATGAACTCAAGAAGCAATTCACCATTGTGATTGTCACCCATAATATGCAGCAGGCGGCTCGCGTTTCCGATTCCAC
>CAZDFL010000111.1:0-5046 GCA_964504835.1 uncultured Zetaproteobacteria bacterium | reverse complement strand
ACTATATTGCCACCGCGCACCACTGAGAAACCGATGGAACCGGCTTTGCGAGCGCCGGTAATGCCCTGTCGGGACAATACAGATACATCGTCCAGGTTGACATCGCGACCGGATGCCAGTGCTTTGCCCATGGCCAGAGCTGTGCCGCTCGGGGCATCGATTTTATGTTTGTGGTGTGCTTCAAAAATCTCGGCATCATAATCACTATCGAGCACCTGAGCGGCACGTTCAATCAGACTCAGCGCCAGATTCACGCCAACTGAATAATTGGCAGCCATGACGACGGCTGAAGCAGACAGGGTATGGCGCAGCTGTTGCAAACCGGTGCTATCGATACCGGTGGTGCCGATAACCATCGCCATGCCACGCTCGGCCACAAAGGTGGCATGATTTAATGTGGCTGCCGGAGCAGTGAAATCAATCAGGACATCAGCTTCGGGGCAGGCATGCACATCATCAACAAGGCGAACGCCGAGTGTTTCCACGTTGGCCAGTTCGCCCGCATCGCGGCCAATAAATGCGGAGCCGGGACGTTCGGTGGCACCAACGACGCTGGCATGCTCACTTTCTGTTACCGCACGCACCAGCATGCGCCCCATGCGGCCGGACGCGCCGACGATAATAATTCTGCTATTACTCATGGTTTCGCCTCTCTGGACAGATCATCCCAGAAATCTTTTACCTTGCCCAGAAATGATGATCGTTCGGGGTAAACCTCATCACCGGTTTCGTTGGCAAATTCGCGCAATAATTCAGCTTGGCGGTGGCTCATTTTCTTGGGCACGGCAATCTGGACGCGTACATACAGATCGCCCTTCTGTCCATTGTTGCGCACATCCGGCACGCCGTGTCCGCGCAGGCGGAATACGCGTCCGCCTTCGGTGCCAGCCGGAATTTTAATTTTTATTCTGCCATCCAGGGTCGGGGCATCGACTTCCGAACCCAGCGATGCCTGTGGAAATGTTACCGGCATGGTGCAATAGAGATCGGCACCTTCGCGTTCAAATATCTGGTGTTCCTTTAATGCAATGACGACATACAAATCACCGGCTGGCGCGCCCTGCTGGCCACCTTCGCCTTCGCCGGATACGCGCACTTGCGCACCATCATATACACCGACCGGAACCTTGATTTTCAGTTTTTTAGTTACTTTGACGCGGCCTGCACCACCGCATTCCACGCATGGCGATTCAATGCGTGTACCGGCTCCATGGCAGGTCGGACAGGTACGGCGCACGGCAAAGAAACCTTGTTGCATCTGCACCTGACCATGGCCGCCGCAGGTCTTGCACGGTACCGGATTGGTGCCCGGCCTTGCGCCTGAACCGTTGCAGCCGCCACAGCTTTCATGCTTGGGTATTTTCAGTTCGACTTCACGGCCATTGGCCGCTTCTTCCAGTGTCAGGGGAAGGTTGAAGCGCAGATCAGCGCCGCGTCCGGCGCGAGCTCCACCACCGCTAAAGCCGAACATGTCGCCGAATACATCACCGAACATATCACCGAAATCACGGAAGGCATGCGAATCCTGCGCGCCGCCACGGCCCCAGAAATCTTGCATCTGCTCATCCACACCGGCATGACCGTATTGGTCATAACGGGCGCGTTTGTTTGCATCGGTCAGCACTTCATAGGCTTCGGTGACTTCGCGAAAACTCTCAGCCGCTGCGTTATCATCCGGGTTGCGATCCGGATGATATTTCATGGCCATCTTGCGATAAGCTCGTTTGATGGTGTTTTCATCGGCATCTTTGGCGACGCCCAGCACTTCATAATAATCGCGTTTCGACACGTTCACTCCCTAACGTAGTGAGGCGTAAGGGGTCAGGGGAAAGGAAAATCAACCCCTCTCACCTGACACCTTACGCCTTCTAATCATATCTACACTTCACGTCTTAACCCTGACGCCTCACACCTTACACCTTACTTTTTGTCGTTTTCATCCACGACTTCGGCATCGACGATTTCAGCATCCTGCGCGGCATTACTTTCGCTGCTTGCGCCCGATGATGCTGCATCGGCTGCGCCGCCCATATCAGCACCACTTGCCTGCGCCTGTTCCTGCTGCATTTGCTGATAAATTGCTTCACCCAGTTTCTGCGATTTTTCGGCCAGCTTGGTTTCGGCGGCTGCAATCGTTTCGGCATCGCCGCCTTCGATAGCTGTTTTAAGTTCAGCCAGCGCTTCCTCGATTTCCTTGCGGGTGGCTTCATCCACTTTATCGCCATGTTCTTTGAGCGATTTCTCGGTGGAATAGACCAGTGCATCAGCACGATTCTTCGCTTCGACCTGCTCTTTCAGCTTTTTATCCGAATCAGCATTGGCTTCTGCATCTTTCTTCATGCGTTCGATTTCTTCCTCGCTCAGGCCGGAACCGGATTCGATGCGAATCGAAGTTTCTTTACCTGTGCCCTTATCCTTGGCATGCACATGAATAATACCGTTGGCATCAATATCAAAGGTTACTTCAATTTGCGGCATGCCACGGGAGGCAGGAGCAATACCTTCCAGATTAAACAGACCCATCTGCTTGTTGGCGGAGAATAAATCACGTTCACCCTGCGCCACCTTGATGGTCACCGCAGTCTGGTTATCGGCTGCCGTCGTATAAGTCTGACTCTTCTTGGTCGGGATCGTGGTGTTTTTCTCAATGATCTTGTTAAACAGACCGCCTTCGACTTCAATACCGAGAGAGAGCGGCGTGACATCGAGTAGCAATACATCGGTAACATCACCGGTCAGAACTGCGCCCTGAATGGCTGCGCCAATGGCAACCACTTCATCCGGATTCACACCCTTATGCGGTTCGGAGCCGAAGAAAGATTTCACTTTTTCCTGCACCAGCGGCATACGAGTCTGGCCGCCGACCAGTACCACTTCATGAATATCCGCTGCTTTGACGCCAGCATCTTTCAAGGCCTGAGCGCAAGGCTTTAATGAACGCTCCACCAAATCACCAACCAGACTTTCAAACTTGGCGCGTGTCAGCTTGATCAGCAGATGTTTCGGGCCACTCGCATCGGCAGTGATAAACGGTAGATTTACTTCGGTCTGCTGGCTGGATGACAGTTCGATTTTGGCTTTTTCCGCCGCTTCCTTCAAACGTTGCAGCGCCAGTTTATCGCTCATCAGATCAACGCCGTGCTCTTTCTTGAATTTTTCGGCCAGGTATTTAATCAACACCTGATCAAAAT
Source organism: uncultured Zetaproteobacteria bacterium (assembly GCA_964504835.1). GTDB lineage: Bacteria > Pseudomonadota > Zetaproteobacteria > Mariprofundales > Mariprofundaceae > Mariprofundus. The sequence goes on along the minus strand of CAZDFL010000111.1, from coordinate 1,855 downwards.
CTTCGCCGCCGAGAAAGGTGTCGCCATTGGTGGCTTTCACTTCAAATACGCCGTCGCCGATTTCCAGAATGGAAATATCAAAGGTGCCGCCACCCAGATCATAAACAGCGATCAGGTGATTCTCTTCGGTTTTGTCGAGCCCGTAAGCCAGCGCAGCAGCCGTTGGCTCATTGACGATACGCAGCACATTCAGTCCGGCAATCGCACCGGCATCCTTGGTGGCCTGACGCTGGGAATCGTTGAAGTAGGCAGGCACGGTAATGACTGCATCTGTGACTGTTTCACCGAGATAATCTTCAGCTGTTTTTTTCATTTTTTGCAAGGTGATGGCCGAAACCTCCTGCGGGCTCATCTTTTTGCCATCAGCTTCTACCCAGGCATCGCCATTATCGGCAGCCACAATCGGGTAGGAAACCAGTCCACGGTGATGCTTGGCTTCGGGTGAGTTGAATTTACGGCCAATCAAACGTTTTACTGCATAAAATGTGTTGTCTGGATTGGTCACCATCTGACGCTTGGCCGGTGCCCCGACCAGACGTTCATCATTGGCAAATGCCACAATCGACGGGGTGGTGTTATCACCTTCTGCATTGGCGATTACTTTCGCTTTATCTCCTTCCATGACAGCCACGCATGAGTTGGTGGTGCCGAGGTCAATTCCTATTACTTTAGCCATTTTATATTCTCCTGATCTGTTTTAAAACTTGTTTGTGAATCTTTTTATGGGGGGCATTCACAACGATTTCAACCCCTTTAACTCGCCGGGCCGCTGGATACCAATACTTTGGCCGGACGAATCAGACGGCCATGCAGGGTATAACCGGCCACATGCTGGGCAATGACAATGCCTTCGGGTTCATCACTCGGCATCTGGGTCAGTGCTTCATGCAAATGCGGATCAAACACACTACCGACGGCATCAATACGCTCGACTTCAAAATTCTTCATCATATCGTGCCAACTGTTGAGTGTGAGTTGCACACCCTCGCGTACAGCCGCTTCATTACCCTCTTCCACGTCGAGCGCGCGTTCCAAATTATCCACCACATCCAGCACGGCTGTGGCAAATCTTTCGACGCCAAACTTGTGTGCATCCGCTACTTCGCGCTGGGTGCGCTTACGCACATTTTCCATTTCGGCATGCATGCGCAGCATCTTGTCTTTTAATTCAGCAATTTCGTTTTCTGCGGCTTCCAGCGGGTCGATTGCCTGTTCTTCGTTCTCCGATTCCGCATCGACTTCATCGCCATTCTCATCCAGCTGGATGGCTTCTTCCAGTTCATCCGTCAAATCATCTTTTTTCGCTGTCACGATTGTGTCTCCTTGCTGGTATTCAATCTTCAATCCGGCTTTGTGTAGGGCTTGTGAGCGTATGTTTCAAGTCTTTACGCGCATCGCGTATACTGCGGCCATGATCATCATTTCCATTTCACAACAAATGCTCTATCACCGTCGTAAAACAGGTGTGATATATGCCTACCCTGTTTCTACCGCCGTAGCTGGCGCAGGCAATCAGCAGGGCAGTTTTCAGACCCCGCTGGGCAAGCATCGCATCGCTGAAAAAATCGGCGATGGCTTGCCTCTGTTCACAGCATTTTGCGCGCGCGAACCCTTCTGCATCTATGATCCACAAACCGATGATGCGAAGCAGGACTGGATTCTGAGCCGGATTTTATGGCTGGATGGATGTGAAACCGGCAAAAACCGCCGGGGCGTCGTCGATACCCATGCCCGTTATATCTACATCCACGGCACGCACGAAGAAGATAAAATCGCTAGCCCGGCTTCGCATGGCTGCATTCGCATGCGTAACGACGATATACTGGAGTTGTTTGACTATGCGGTTGTCGGCGAA
>CAZDFL010000110.1:0-5146 GCA_964504835.1 uncultured Zetaproteobacteria bacterium | reverse complement strand
GTGATGGTTTCTTCGTTGCCCATTTAACCCCTCAATCCAGCCCGAAAATCCATTCCAGACGGCTGGCCGGGTACAAGTTTAACTTGGCAGTCAATCAGGAGAAAGAACTTTTATTGCCTGCGCTGTTAATAATCAGTTCACTTCTGGGTCGGCTCTCGCTTCTGGCTTGAACGGTGCTCTGTGAACCTCCAGAGTTCAGTTCATTCGAATATAAAGGACACCATCATATGAAACGCATCTCCGCAGTATCCGCCAAGGCAAACAGAGCACTCGAACTGGTCAGCGCTTTGCAGCACCGTTTTGTGACCGGGCTGGAGAAACTGGCCGGAGAACTGGGCGGCAGCCAGTCATTCACGCCGGTTGAATGGGGGCGTGATGAAGGCATACATGGCGGCGGGATACGCTACGAAACTGCGGATGGTGATCTGTTTGGGCGCGGGTCGGTAAATGTCTCGCAGGTGCATTACGATGATCTGCCGGGCAAGAAGCTCGGCTCGGCCAATGCTATTTCTACTATTATCCACCCACGCCACCCGTTGGCACCATCGGTGCATATTCATATTAGCTGGACAGAAATGAAAAGTGGGGCGGGTTACTGGCGCATGATGGCGGATTTGAATCCATCCAATGAAAATACGGCGCATACGGCTCAATTTCTGGCTGCCATGCAGGCTGCGGCACCGGCATTTTATGATGAGGCTGTCGCGCAAGGAGGTCGCTATTTTTTCATCCCGGCGCTTGGTCGTCATCGCGGTGTGGCGCATTTTTATCTGGAGCATTTTAATACGGGTGATGAAGATGCTGATCTTGCACAGGCTAAAACGGTAGGCGAGGCCGCTATTGATACCTATCTGGACATTCTGGCTGAAACACTGAATCACGCCGTGGAACCGACTGATGAACAACGCGCCAGACAACTGGCTTATCACACACTGTATTTTTTTCAGGTACTCACACTGGATCGTGGCACCACCACCGGGTTGCTGGTGCACGATCAGAATGATGTTGGCATTATGGGTTCGCTACCGGCTTATGTGGATAGAGGTTTGTTATCATCATGGCTGCTCGGCATTCAAAGCCCGCAGGATCATTTGTTGGAAGCATTGATTGCGGTGTTGCCTGATTCTTCTCCGGCGCGGGTGGATGAGAGCGTGAAACAAAAACTTGCCGCAGTGGTGCGCAGCCATTATGCCACTTTTCCTGAAGCTATCGCTATGCAGGCAACGGGTGATATCACACCATCAACTGTCAAAAATCATCAATAGTAACCATTTCATCATTTGTTCACTTCGTATTGATATGATTAGATTAAATGTAATTTACACACTCAAGCGTTATACTCATATAGGAAGTGCTGAACTAGGAGGAACTGGCTATGATTAAATTAGTGGTGATTATTTTGGCGATGGTGTCATGGGGCACTGCTTCGTTGGCTGGTAACAACGGTTTGATGGGGGCGTTGATTGGTGCTGGCGTTGGTGCTGGCGTGGGGCATGCGGTGGATCGAACCGGAGGTTCCGGTAAAGGGGCGATCATTGGTGCGATTGGCGGTTATGTGATTGGTAATCAGATGGACAAGCGTGAACAGCGTGCAGCGCCGCCGCCGACTGAGCCGTCCCATGCTGCGCAACAGGGCTCGTCGTTAAATCATTCCAACGATTGCGCCAGTGCTGATGATTACGTGGATCGTGCAGCAAGAAGCGGTGATAATGATGACAGGATTTATTATCTGGAGAAGGCGATTAAATTGTGTCCGTATCAGGCCAGAGCGCACAATGATCTGGGCGTGGCATATTATACGCGCAGCAATCGCCATGACAGGGATCGTGCCAGGACTGAATTCAACGAAGCGCTGAAAATTGATCCGGGTTATACGGTCGCCAGGAATAATCTGAATAATCTGTAACGCATGGGACTAGCCTAATCCATGGCTGTTGTGGTACAAGTCGGCTATGGATATTCCCTCCCTCATTAAACGGGTCGCACGCGGCAAGCATGGCTCCGAACATTTAACACAAGCAGAAGCTGAATCGGTATTTGCCGCATTGCTACAGCCGGATGCGGATGCCTTGCAACTGGGCGCGTTTTTAATCGCTCAGCGCATGAAAGGCGAGACCAGCGCGGAGCTGGCTGGTTTTGTTAAGGCTGCCCGTTTCCGGATTGCCGGAGCAGGGCAGTTCAAGGCGATAGCTGGCGCGGTTGATTTACCCTGTTATGCGGGCAAACGGCGTGCTCCTCACGCTTATCTGGCGGCGGCGCTACAGGCATGTGATGCCGGTATTCCGGTCGTTGTTCATGGCGTTGAGCATATTGATGGTCGCATCACGGCATGGCAGGTATTGCAGGACGCTGGGGTGCGGCGAGCCGCTTCATTATCTCAAGCTGAAGCGATATTAGGTAGCGAAAAAATAGTCTATATTGATCTGGCCGAGTTGTGTCCTGATTTGTATCGCGTCTATATGCTCAGGCAAAAGCTGGGGGTGCGCACATTTACCAATACGGTGGCACGGCTGCTTAACCCATTGCAATGCGATGGCCAGTTGAACGGTTTTTTTCATACCCCGTACGCCGATTATATGGCCGCGGCGAACAGCTTGCTGGGGCAACCGCGCTCACTGGTGTTTATGGGGGCGGAGGGGGAACCGGAACTGTATGCTGATCGGCAGAAGGTGGTTCTCAAACAGCAGGGAAATGTAGTGAATCGAATTTCATATCCACAAGCTGGACTGGATGCTTATCCACGCCAGGGAATGGATTTGATGCTGTTGCAAGGTCGTTTTACTGCTATGCTTGAGGGGAAACTTAGCCAGCGGGAAACAGTAGTCTTGACTCGCATGGCTGAGGCATTTGGATGGGCCTCGATGGCGGCAAATCCTGATATCTGGACAATGGAGGAATAATGATGAAAAAAGTTTTGGTTCCGTTTACAGAGGGCGTTGAAGAGGTGGAAATGGTTGCGGTGGTGGATGTGTTGCGCCGCGCTGAGGTGCTTGTATGCATGGCCAGTCTGGATGGAGAAACTGTCGTTGGCCGTTCCAATATTTTTATTGAAGCAGATGCAGCGCTGGCCGATGTGGCAGATCAGGCATGGGATATGGTGGTGTTGCCGGGCGGCTTGCCCAATGCGCACTTGCTGCGTGACGATGCCAATGTCAAAGCTGTTGTGCAGCGTTTGCGAGCCGAACGCAAATCAATTGCTGCCATTTGCGCAGCACCGACAGCCTTGGCCGCCTATGGCATTACAGCAGGCAGAAGGGTGACTTCTTATCCATCTTGCCAGCCGGATATGGAAGCCTTGCAGCCTTCCTCATTATATGTGGATGAGGCCGTGGTGGAGGATGATTTTTTAATTACCAGCCGGGGGCCGGGAACCGCGCTTGAATTTGCCTTGCGCCTGGTTGCCAGGTTATGCGGCGAAGAAAAAGCTGCCGAAATCAGAATATCAATCGTGGCCTGATGCTACGATAAAGTTACCGCAGTACCGCTGACGCTGACCATCATCATGCTGCCATCCTTGCCGACCACTTCATAATCGATATCAATGCCAACGATGGCATTGGCACCGCATTCAGATGCTCTTGCTTGCATTTCTGTAAAAGCGATTTCGCGCGCCTTGGCCAGTTCTTTTTCATAAGCGCCGGAACGACCACCGACAATATCGCGGATACCGGCAAACATATCCTTGAAAATATTGGTGCCCAGAATGGCTTCGCCGACAACGACGCCTTTGTAGTCTGTGATGCTTTTTCCTTCAATAGACGGTGTTGTGCTAAGTAACATGAATGGTCTCCTAAAGTTCAGATTGAGTCAGCCGATATATCCATATCAATATAATGGCATCTCTTTTGCTTATCTTTCTTATCAGCAACTCAGAGCCAATAACAGTAAAAAGGGGAATCGCATATGAGCAAAATATGGTTTGAACGCAGGCAGATTATCATTGGCTCATTGGCAGTCGTATTGCTGATGATTTTGATGGATATTATCTCCCGCTAATTGCCCTGAAAAATGCCGGACTCCGGCTTGCTGACATCTGCTTTGATGCCTGCTTTTGAGCAGGAAAGCGTCACAGTTGTAAAATCCAGTGGAAATGAAACAGACGTACTTAAATTCAGCGTTCCGTGCAGCGATTTGACGCCGTCGGCAATGATATCGTAAGGAATACTTGAGCAATCGCCCGAACCGATAATAACCAGACGCGCCATTTTGCTATTGCTGGCAATTACGCCGGGCGTGCCATGATCAATATTATACGAATATCCGGTAGCTGAGGCGGTAACTGCCCCGGCAATTCCCCCAAGCAATAGAACTGGTAATAAAACGGTAAACTTGCGTAACATGATAATCTCCGGTGATTTTATGGTGATGCAATCGTAAAAAGCCCGTCCATGGGCGCGTTGATGTTATGAAGTCTGACTGGCCAGCAATTCGAGTGTTTCTGTTTCATCTTCTGTTACCGGCGTTATAGCGACGTCACGATATTGTGCAGAAGTCGGGTTGGCAAAGATTTCTTTTTTTGCCTTGTCGAAGGTGAAGTGCAGGGAGGCCATTTTCGAGAGCTTATACACATTTTCCCACACCCGTTTGGGATAAAAGATGAACGGATTTTCAATCGGCATCCCCGGGCGGCGATCGGTACGGTATTTCTTGCGATAATAACCGCCTTCCAACGGATGCACGCCCTCATATTTCACGCAGTAGTAGAACCACCACGACATAAAGGCGATCTTGCTGATGCCTGTACCACCGGCATAGGCGCGCTTCATGATGGTGGTGATATGTTCTGTGGAATAATAGGCATCCCATGCCGACAGGTAAGCATCTTCCCCTTCGGATTTCGACATGCTGTCGTGCTGGGCCGTGACATGATTAAGGTCGTACTTGTTCATGTCAGCATCCATCCAGGCACCTTTTTCGGCCATTTCCTTATGATCCTGGGAACCCGGTAATGGGGTGAGGAAAAAGAATTCCAGCAGATCAACCGGCAATTCTTTCTGGATGGTGTCGATATCATGCAAGATGCGCTGTTTGGAGTCGTTCGGGAAACCAAGAATATAACCGGCACAGGTAGTCACGCCGACATCGCGCCAGGCCTGCATCAGTTTGCGATATTCCTTGATATGATTCTGGCCTTTCTGGGCGGATT
>CAZDFL010000109.1:0-5203 GCA_964504835.1 uncultured Zetaproteobacteria bacterium | reverse complement strand
CCGACCCCCACCATGTCAAGGTGGTGCTCTACCCCTGAGCTACGAGCCTATGTAAAATATAAAGTGATTTATTTACAACACTTTAATCGGTTTAAAATTTGGACACGCATGCTGTAGAATGCCGATATTGGCAGTTTTGTTGGCAGTGCGGTTCAAAACCACTTGATTGCTGGTGCTGGGTAAACCCCTTCAATCAAGTGGCGGCATCTTATAAAGGAAATGGAAAATGGCAAGTATTTACAGAATGGCAAAAAGATTAAACACCGCTGCCATTGGTATGTGAGGGTTGAGGTGGGGTATTAAGTTTTATCATGTGTGTAGTTGGACATGAATTGAAAAAACATGTCCAACCATATATCATTCAGATATGATCTATTGGGATAAATCTATTCAATCTATTTATGGCAGCCTTGTTGATGCCATGAAATGTGATATCGGCTCTCCCTCATCTGGTTCTATTGTTGTCAATACGTCTAAAGGTATTCAATACAATCAACATCGAATATCTTACGAAGGAAAACCTTTAAATCTCCCTATCCGCTCTCCTGAAAACGCTCACAAAGATGGCTGGGGTGAGCGCAGAAGGCTTGTATCAACGCTTATTGCCTTTGGTGTGAATGCACCGGATAAATGTGCATCAAACACATTTGAGCTACTTGACGCTATCGGCTGTTTCTCACATCAAAAAGCAATATTAATAGGCTCTCATGCATTCAATGCTATAGGCAATAATCTTGGTGTAACATGGGATGCCGGTTATGAAACAAGGGACATTGATTTAGGCAGGATGATTCGTGTTTCATGTCAACCCAGCAACGACACCGCTAAAATACTTTTAAAGACTGGTTTTCGTGAAGTATTTTCATTAAATAATAAGCATCCGGCCACAACATTTGTTCACAAAAACGGTATGAAAATTGATTTCCTTACACCAATGACAGGAAAGCCTACAAGCATACCTGCGCTGCTTCAGGGTGCTGGTGTACATGCCGAACCAATACGGTTCCTGGATTATTTAATTAAAGATCCACAACAGTCCACGATTATGACTAGAAATGGAATCTTGGTTCATATACCTCAATCAGCCAGATACGCACTGCACAAATGTATTGTGTACCAATACCGTAGAGATGACATTAAAAGGGCTAAGGATTTATTGCAGGCTGAATCTATTTTAATGGTTCTTGAGGAAGCTATGCCACATCTAATACTTCATGCGTGGGATGACCTGCCGTGGCAAGATAAAGCATTGACGGGTATATCTGAATTTCGAGATCCCGAGTTGAAAGAAAGATTGTTTTTCCTTCTTGATGCATCGAAAGGTTCTGTTTCTTCACCACCGCTGCTATTCCGGGACTAACCAGCCGGAACGGGAGATAGCTTTTCCATCGGTTAGTTTTTCAGCAAGCCAGTTCAGCGATGCCTGCATCGCATCCTGTGCATGCCAGGGTGGATTGATAATCAGCAGACCGGAGCCGAACATCTGCATATCAGGAAAACAATCGCCACAATCCAGTTCCACCCTGAAAATTTTGCGAATACCGGAACGTTTCAAGGCGCTAAACAGATCATTATGCCGCCCTGCGGGCAACAACGGATACCAGATCACATACACGCCTGCCCGGAAATGAGGGTATGCATCGGCAATGGCATGCGCGATCTTGCTGTATTCGTCCTTGTTCTCATAGGAAGGATCGAGAAACACCAGCCCGCGCTTTTCTTTCGGCGGTAGCAGCGCTCCGAGCGCTTCAAAAGCATCGCGTTTATGCAGAGCCAGTCTGCGGCTGCTGTGAAAGCTGTTGCGTAAGCCTTCAAATTCCTGCGGATGCAGATCGCAGGCGGCAAGCCTGTCCGAATCCCGTAACATGGATGCGAGCAGCGCGGTGGAGCCGGGAAAACGTTCAAAACCGCCAGCAGCGTTTTCTTGCTTAATAAGGCTGAACCAGCGCGATACACCGGCAGGAACCGGTTCCTGCCGCAAGGGCCACAACCTGCCGATGCCGGTATCAAATTCGCGGTTTTTCAAGGCTTCGGGCGAGGTCAAATCATAGATGCCGCGACTGGCAAAGGCATCCAACAAAAATAACGGCGAGGCTTTTTTCTGCATACCAGCGGCGATATCGCCAAGGATAATATGCTTTAATACATCGGCATGATTGCCTGCATGGTAGGAATGTTGATAACTGAGCATGGCGATATACTTAAATGGATGCAGTCCCGGCGCAATGGGGCGTAACATGAGGAGTAAGCATGCCCATCATCTGAAAACAGGAAGGCCTGCCAGGGAGGGGGGGGGCAGGCCTTCGGGTAGTTATTAACCATTGCACTGGCGTTATAGCTTATAAAAACACTGAACCCTTGGTTAAGGTGGGCGCCGCATCCTGACATCAGGTATCCCGTGAGGGATTCACACAATCAGAATAGACAAGCTCCCGTTCAGTACACATCGGCTCAGACTTATAAGCCACAACGCCAGTGCAACGATTCTGGTTTGCTCCGATACAACGAAATCAAACCCGATTGTATATTATATCGCGATCGAAATTCAATACTTGAATGTACGATCACCATCTTTCCACACTACCTGTTAAGTAAGCATATACGATGCCAATAATGGCTGAATAATTCGGGTTAGGCAGATAAGCCCCATGAATTTCTTTTCATGGTCGATTCATCGCTCTCTAATTCGACACAGCTATGATTCGCGTTGTCCGGAGTGGTCTCCCTCCCCTCCCTCCTGATTCACTCCGGGCACAGTTTTTTCCTCCTCTTGAGGAAGTGCAAAAGAAAAGGCTCCGGACCCCTCCCGGAGCCTTTTTTATTTTGGTTTTATAACATATTCCAGGAACGCTGACGGGGCTAAAGCAGTCGAATACCGCCCGCTTCAATAGCAATGATTTTCTTTTTATAGAGTGCGCCAACCGCTTTTTTGTACATTTTTTTACTGACACCGAAGTGCTCGAAAATCTCATCCGGCGAACTTTTGTCGCTAACGGCGATAAAACCGTCATTTTTTCTCAAACCACGCATGATCATTCGGGTAATATCATCGGTCTTCTCACTGGCTTTGATATGCAGGCAGATGTCAATGCGACCGTCTTCGCGGATTTGCCTGATAAAACCGTCCAGACGCTGTCCGCGCCTGAGCGCACGGGCAGCCTCGCTGTGATGCAATAAACCCCAATGGCTATGATCAACGATAACCTGATAGCCCAAATCACTCTTGTTGGCGACCACCAGCGAGACAGCCTCACCGGCCTGAAATTCATCTTCGGATTCACGATGCAAAAAATCATCGAGCCGGGATGACGCTACAATGCGGTCACTATCTTCATCCAGATAAATACGCACCACATAGGATTTCCCGATTTCCATGCGCGGTTTCTGTTCTGAGAATGGCACCAGCAAATCCTTCGGCAAACCCCAGTTCAGAAATGCGCCCTGTGCAGTAACATCAACGACCTTTAACAGCCCAAACTCACCGACCATGGCATAGGGCCTTTCAGTCGTGGCAATCAAGCGATCTTCAGAATCACGATAGATAAACACATCCATTTCATCGCCGACAAGACACGGACTCGGCACATAGCGGCTCGGCATCAATATTTCACCCGCTTTGCCGCCATCAAGATAAACACCGAAATCCACGTGTTTGAGCACTTTCAAATGATTCATTCGTCCGGTTTCAATCATCTGCGAAGCATAGTGCTTGCGGCCAATTTTGCACCTGATGAAGGAAACGCTCCAATAAATCGGCTTGGCGTCACTGGCAGCAGGCCGTACGCTTGCGGCATGGTCGGAGTTATATTTGCAGTGCTTTGTTGGGCGGTCTGGCATCTGTCGCCACACAATATATCCCTGTTGGCTTTTGAAAAAGAAGCCATCATACAGGGTGAATGGTGGCGCTTGTGGACAGCGCATCTCACCCATTTCAAACATACTCAACTCGTCATCAACAGCAGCATTCTGGCTGTCATGGGCATCATTGCCGGGCGTTATGCGAAAATATGGCAACTGCTTTTGTGTTTCCTCATAGCCATGCCTGTCATGACCGGTTTGTTATTTGTGACCACGCCGCATTTGTTGTTTTACCGTGGCTCCTTCGGCATCACGGCCATGATGTGGATGATTGCAACATGGTTCATGCTGGTTGAAAGCAAACGCTTTTCGCTGGGTTACTGGCTGGGCTGGGTGTTTTTGTTATTATTTATTACCAAGGCAGGCATGGAAGGGTTGCTGCTACTGGCTCCATCAGCACACCATTTTTCCGGTTTGAATATTGCCTGGCTGGTACAATTTTTCGGGGCTCTGGCCGGGCTGGCCTTTTTCAACGGGCTGCATCAGATGCATGTCACCAAATCCGGGACAAACCCCCAGTATCGCGGCCCCTACAAAACATTGCCGCACAGACCAAATCGGCCCCGGCAGCATTGATCCTGTGTCAAAGATAGCCGTTGCACTGGTGCATCACCCTGTTCTGAATCGTCACGGAAAGACGAGTGCCACGGCCATTACCTCGATTGATGTACATGATTTCGCCCGCACATGCGCCTTTTATGATATCGCACCGGTCTATCTGGTGCATCCCGCAGCAGGCATGCAGGCGCTCATTCACGATATGACGGATTACTATCTGAGCGGCGCCGGTGGCGACAAAAACCCGGCCCGGCGAGAGGTGCTAGGCAGCATTCGCTGTGTGAATTCCGTGCAAAATATCATCGATGAACATGATTATCAGCTCTGGTACACTTCCGCCACACCCCCGGAAGACGACAGCATAGACCCTTCCATGTTATTGAAAATAAAAGGGAATCACCTGATTGTATTTGGTACCGGATGGGGGCTGGATGACAAAAATATGCCGAAAGAAAATGGATGGTTGTCACCCATCGAAGGTGTCGGTAAAGTGCGCCACCTTTCTGTCAGGGCTGCTTTGGCGATTTATCTGGATCGCCTGAGAAAAACCTAGAACAATACTGAACAGAAGCCAAGTTTCGGAGGCAACAAACAATGCGTTTACTGGATGATATAAGCAAGGATCAGCTACGTGACGATATCCCGTCATTTCGTGAGGGCGATACTGTCCGCGTAAATGTTCGTATTATCGATTTCAAGGATACCAAAAACGGCGTGGTCAAAACCGAGCGTCTGCAGGCCTATGAGGGCATTGTGATTGCCCGCCATAATAATGGCATTTCAAGCA
>CAZDFL010000108.1:0-5251 GCA_964504835.1 uncultured Zetaproteobacteria bacterium | reverse complement strand
ATTCGTTCATCACTTCCGATTACAGTCAGGCTCATGTCCGTATCCAGTTGAAAAGTGACAGCAGCGCCGATGCCGAGCATCTGGTGCATTTGCTGGAGCAGCACACCGGGGAATGGTTTCCGAATGCAACGATGGAATTTGCCGGCACGGCGTATACGACGTTCCGTTTTTCCGATCTGATTATCAAGGGACAGATTCAGTCATTGCTGCTGGCGCTGGTGTTTATTTTTTTACTCTGTCTGGCCATGTTTCGCCGCCTTTATGATGCGGCACTAGCGCTATTGCCGGTATCGATTTCGGTGGCAGTGATTTACGGCATTATGGGTATGGTGGGGTTGCCGCTGGAGATTGGCACTGCCATTACCGGCGCGATGGCGCTCGGTATCGGTGTCGATTTCGCCATTCATTACCTCTATCGCTACCGTTATTATGAGAGGCAGGGCCTTGCTCATGCTGCGATTGTGGCTGCCTCCAACGAGGATACCGGCCGGGCGCTGTTGTTTAATGCGCTGGTCGTAATCGGCGGCTTTCTGGTGCTGCTGACAGCACATCTGTATCCACAGGTGAAGCTGGGTGTGCTGGTGGCCGGCTCAATGGTTATCTGCTATCTGGCCAGTTGCTATTTATTCCCGGTGCTGCTGCGTTCGAAAGTAAAATGACCAAAAAGTTTTTCCTCTGCGTCCTCTGCGTCCTGTGTGGTGAGTCGCTTGTTGCTTTTCCTGCAAGCGCTGTCGAGTGGACGCTGCACGGGGCGGTGAAAAATGAGACGGCCTATTTTGTTAGCGGCAAAAAACGTTTCGATAAAATCCAGAACCGACTCGATCTGAAGCCGGAGGCTGTGCTGGGTGGTGGCTGGGAATTCAGGGGGCGAGGGCTGGCCTGGTACGATGCGGCCATGGATGTAAATGCCACCAATAACACGGATCTGACAGGCGGCATCAAACAGCACTACCGCACCCGTATTGAAAGCAAGGAAGCTTACCTGCTTTATGGTGCCGATGATTATGATTTGCGTATTGGCCAGCAGCAGATTGTCTGGGGTAAAACTGATGGCATCCGCATGCTCGATATTATCAATCCGCTTGATCTGCGTGAATTTATTCTGGATGACTTTCTCGATTCACGTATCGGCCTGTGGTCTGCCCGGCTGAATTATTATGCCGATATCGGTGGAACGGAACATGAGTTTGAATTCGTAGTCGTTCCCGATGCCAGACCTGCCAAGTTTGCGCCAGCCGGTTCACGCTGGGGTTTTGATTTTGGCAAAGTCGCGCCCGCCGGCATCTCGGTTGTCACAATGGCACCCAGGCAACCCAACTGGTCGCTGGAAAATACCGAACTGGGTCTTGCCTGGCGTGCCAATCTGGCTGGCTGGGATTTATCGTTGAACTATTATTATGGCTGGAATGATTTCCCCAACGTGTTCAAGCAACTGGTTGGTACGACTCTGACGGTTCAACTTAAACATTTGCGTATGCATACGGCAGGCGGCTCGTTTTCCAATTCGTTTGGCGCTTTTGTGGTGCGCGGTGAAATGGCGGTGAATTTTGGCGAGGGAATCAATACGGCTTCGTTCGTGTGGAATCAGTCTGTGCTGCGGCGTACCACGCTGAATGCTGCGATTGCAGTGGATTATAGCAAATCCAACTGGACGATTGGCGTGCAATTGTTCGGACGTCAGATTCTTAATGAGCCGGTGGTGGATACAACCATCATCACAACCCCAAACTTTGCCACGCTGCGCATCGCGACTGATTTTATGAATGAGAAGCTGAAACCGGAGATGTTATTGATTGCCGATCTCGATGACAGAGGTCTATGGGCACGCCCCAAAGCCAGCTATGAATTCAGCGATAATCTAATTGGTACGTTAGGTGTGGATATCATCGCTGGCAGCGGCGGTTTCTTCGGCCCGTTTGCCGCCAATGACAGGGTTTATAGCGAGGCCGAATGGAGTTTTTGATGTTTAGCTGTACTTTCTAGGGTCACAGTTCTGTGTCAGGGTAGGGCTTATGAAAAAACTAATAGGTTCGATTTTTCTGATGTTTTTTTTAAACGGTTGTATCGCTACGGCGGTCAGCACGGCTGTCGATGTCGGCGTTGAAGTAATCAAGGTGCCGTTTAAGGTCGGTGGTGCGATTTATGATGGCGTGACCGGTGATGACGAGGAAGACGCAGACAAACAGGATTAACCCTTTTTGCATGCCATTGAGTTGCTCATGGTTTCTTAATGCATACACAGGCATGCTTCGCGACCGGTAATTTCCGCAGGTATGGACTATGACAAACGAACAAACGACAAACGACAAAACTACAGACAAACAAACAACAGACGAACAACACTATCCCACTTTCGCTGAGCTGGATTTGTTGCCCGAACTGCTCAAGTCAGTGCAGGACGCTGGCTATGAAACGCCGACTCCGATTCAGGCGCAGACGATTCCGCTGTTGCTGGATGGCAGGGATGTGCTCGGCCAGGCTCAGACGGGTACTGGCAAGACGGCGGCTTTTGCATTGCCGCTGCTATCGCGCATTGACTTGAGCCAGAAAACGCCGCAGGTGATGGTGTTGGCGCCAACCCGTGAACTGGCTATTCAGGTGGCTGAAGCATTCAAGACGTATGCGCGTCATCTGAAGGGCTTTAATGTGCTGCCGATTTATGGCGGTCAGAGTTATGATATTCAGTTGCGTCAACTCAAGCGCGGCGTGCATGTCGTGGTTGGTACGCCGGGTCGCGTGATGGATCATATGCGTCGCAAAACACTCAATCTGGGAAATTTACAAGCGTTGGTGCTTGATGAAGCCGATGAAATGTTGCGCATGGGTTTTATTGATGATGTGAAGTGGATTCTGGAACAGACGCCGGATCAACGTCAGATCGCTCTGTTCTCCGCCACTATGCCGCCGGTGATTCGTAAAATCGCCCAGCAGTATTTGAATAACCCTGAACAGGTTATCATCAAGGTGAAAGAACAGACCGCCGAGACGATTCGTCAGCGTTACTGGATGGTCAGCGGACGCAACAAGATTGATGCGCTAACCCGCATTCTGGAGGCTGAACCCTTTGATGGCGTGATTGTCTTTGTGCGCACCAAAACTGCCACTGAAGATCTGGCCAACAAACTCGAAGCACGCGGTTATGCGGCTACGGCTTTGAATGGCGATATCGCCCAGAAACAGCGCGAGGCGACGGTGAACCGGCTCAAAAAAGGACACCTCGATATTCTGGTGGCTACCGATGTGGCGGCGCGCGGGCTGGATGTGCAACGTATTTCGCATGTGATCAATTATGATATTCCGCACGATACCGAATCCTATATTCATCGTATCGGGCGCACCGGCAGGGCAGGGCGCGAGGGCGATGCGATTCTGTTTGTCTCACCGCGCGAGAAGCGCATGCTCTATGCCATTGAACGGGCAACCAAAAAAAGCATTGAGCCATTCCAGATGCCGACCGCCGATGTGATTAACGATAAACGCATCGCCGAATTCAAGGAACGCATTACTGAAACACTGGCTTCCGGCGAGGGTCTGGAATTGTTTACCGGGATCATTGAACAGTATCGACAGGAACATGATATTCCGGCCAACGAAATAGCCGCTGCGCTGGCCAAAATGGTGCAGGGCGATAAACCCTTATTGCTAAAAGATCAGCCGCAGCCGCGTCAGGAAAGAGAGCGTTCCGAACGGCCAGCCCGTTCTGATCGTAATCCCCGTTTCGATGCGCCGGAAGATAAACGCCGCAGCGCGCGTAATGCGTCACGCGAGCAGTATTCCGATGATGATATCAAGCCAAACCGGGAACGCAGCTCACGCGGGCCGAAGCCGGAGCAGGGCATGCAGCGCTATCGCCTTGAAGTCGGCGAAGAGCATGGCGTCAAACCGGGTAATATTGTCGGTGCGATTGCCAATGAACTGGGGCTGGAGAGTGAATTTATCGGTCGCGTGCAGATTCATGATGATCATACGACGGTGGATTTGCCAGAAGGCATGCCCAAAGCCATCTTTAATGATCTGAAACAGGTGCAGGTTTGCGGCCAGCGACTCAATGCATCGGTGCTGGCATCCGGCGAAGCAGCGCCTTCCCGGACACCCAGAAAGCAATTCAGACCGGGTAGCGCTGACAGGCGACCTGGCCATGGTAAAACCGGGCGCGATCATTCAGGCGGCGGTGGCAGAAAGCCGCCGAGGCGACATAAAAAATAGTCTCCGGGCATGCGGTTTCGTGTAATGGAATGAATCGGGACTCGACTCACAACCGCTTTTTAATGATGAAAAGGGGAAACAACTGAATGCATGCCATGTTACCGTTACTAAAAGAGAGCGATTTTCCGGCCATTCGGCGTGGCAGGCTGGAAACATTGCAGGTTAATCTCGGTTATCTGTGTAATCAGACCTGTTTGCATTGTCATGTTAATGCAGGGCCGCGCCGCAAAGAAATCATGACTAGGGAAATCGTGCAGACCGTACTTGATTTTCTCGCTACACAGCACATTAAAACACTCGATTTGACCGGTGGCGCGCCGGAAATGAATCCACATTTCCGTTTCTTGGTGCAGCAGGCCAGTGCGATGGGCGTGCGCGTGATTGATCGGTGTAATCTGACTATTCTGGAAGAAGAGGGTTATGAGGAAATGGCTGCATTTCTGGCCGAACACCGCGTGGAAGTGGTGGCCTCTTTACCCTGTTATCTGGGTTCCAATGTCGATGCCCAGCGCGGCAAGGGCGTGTTTGACAAAAGTATCAGGGCGTTGCAGCGCTTGAATAAACTGGGTTATGGCATCGAGGGCTATGGGCTGACGCTGACACTGGTATACAACCCGCAGGGTGCGGTATTGCCGCCTTCGCAACAGCAGCTCGAAGCCGACTACAAACGGGAATTGCATCTGCGTTACGGCATCGCATTCAATCATTTGTTCACCATTACCAATATGCCGATTCAGCGCTTTGGTAGCACCTTGATTTCTCGGGGCGAGTTTGCCAGTTATATGCAGTTGCTTAAAGAATCTTACAGCGAAGATAATCTGGATGATGTGATGTGCCGCAGCCTGATTAGTGTTGATTGGCAGGGCTTTGTCTATGACTGCGATTTCAATCAGATGTTGAATCTGCCCATGCATGAGTCCGGTGGAAAGCATAGCCATTTATCCGATTTGATGCAGGAGAATATCACCGGTCGCCCCATCACCGTTATGGATCACTGCTATGGTTGTACGGCAGGGCAGGGTTCGAGTTGCGGCGGCGCGCTGGA
>CAZDFL010000107.1:0-5312 GCA_964504835.1 uncultured Zetaproteobacteria bacterium | reverse complement strand
TGAAGCCTGACAGACGCGAGCCGGAAACAGCAATCACCGGATCATACCAGAGCGGAATATATACCATATCATTGTGCATCTGCCGTTGCACCTTGGCATACCACCGTTTGCGCTCCGTCTGGCTATTTTCTGATGCAGCCACATCAAGCCACAAATCCACCTGCCGATTACTATACCGGCCCCGGTTCGCACCTTTGGGCGGCCACATGGAGGCGTGTAGAATCCAGCGATAAATATCGGGATCGGCAATACCCACCCAGGCCAGTGAAAAGACCTGAAAATCGCCGCGCTTGATGCGGGCGTAAAAACCGCCCCACTCCAGCGATTCAATCGACACGTTGACGCCAACCGCCTGCCACATGGCGGCAATGGCCGTGGTTAATCTTAAACGGGTCGGGTCGGTGCTGGTTCTGTAATTGATGCTGAAACGCACGCCATCCTTACCGCGCGGGAAGCCCGCTTCATCCAATAATGCTTCAGCCCTGGGCGCATCAAATGGCGTCTCAGGCAAAGAGGAAGCAGCCCAGTGATCCGGCGTCAATACCGTTTCTGCCAATTGCGGCAAATCGGCGAACAATGCTTTTTTTAGTTTCTTCCGATCCAGCGCCAACGCCAGCGCCCGGCGCACGCGCACATCTTTTAATATCTTGTCCTGCATATTCAGCCCGATATAAGCAAACGTGGTGGAAGGGCGGGTTTGCATCGTCAGTTGCGGCTGCGCTTTGATGTAGGAGAGCAAATGCGGCGGCAGATCATTCTGCACAAAATCCAGTTCCCCGCGCGTCAGTTTTAGAATACGAGTGACCGGATCTTTGACGCTGGAGAAACGAATCGCGTTGACGCCAGTCACCGATGGCGTGACACGTTCAATCGTCAGCGCACCTTCCGCCCACGACCTGAGCTTGAACGGGCCGCAGCCGATAGTGTGGCGCGCCTGATGCGAGGCATACGCCAACGATGCAGGCAGGATGCCCAGATTCAAACGTGTCAGCAGGGATGCATCCGGCTTCTTCAGATGAATGATAACCACCAGATCACCCTCCGCCTGCACCGATGCAATGGCCGCAAAACTTGCTTTTAACGGGCTGATCAGTTTCGCATCCAGCACCGCGTTCAGGGTAGCGACGACATCACCCGCAACCAGCACAGAGCCATCGGAGAAATGGATGCCAGACTTGAGATAAAAGCGCCAGACCAGGCGCTCCGACTGTTCCCAGCGTTCTGCCACATCACCCTGAACATTGAAATGCTCATCCAGCCTGATTAGACCGCGATGGATAAATTCCTGCACCCGCACCGAGGCTGCGTCTGTGGCAAAACGCGGGTCGAGCGTAATCGGCATCTGCGCCACACCGACCCGCAACAGTCCCGCCTCCTGCTGTTTGGCTTGGCAGCCAAACAGTAATGTCAGAAGCACAAGGACAATCAGTCGCTTCAATCCGGTTCCCATAAACTCATCGTTTCCACGTGCCCCGCACCCGGAAACAAATCGAGCGCCCGCAATGCCCTGAGCCGATATCCCTGCGCTTGCAACAGCAAGCCATCGCGAGCGCCCGCCGCCGCATCACAGGAAATCATAATGATTTTTTTCGGCAACAAACGTGGCATCAGCTTGCACACCCGTTTAGCACCCCGACGCGGCGGATCGAGAATCAGCACATCAGCACCGATATACGCTTCCAGATCAAACGACTCAAACAGGTTGGCCTCCTCAAAGCTGGCGCTCAAACCAAGCGCTTTGGCATTTTTCGATGCCGCCCGCACACTCGCCGCATTCAGTTCCGCCCCGTACACATGCGCACCCGTCGCCGCAGCCAGTGGCAGCGATAAATTGCCAATGCCGCAAAACAGGTCGGCAATACGCATAACATCCCCGGCCCATGCCTGAATCTGCGCGATCAATGCACGATTGCCCTCAGCTTGCCCCTGCACAAAATCATCCGGGCCGACGGTCAGCGCTATACCTGTTTTTCCTGCTGGCAGTACATCATGAAAGGATTGCACCGATTTTTTCAAAGGCCGAGTAATGTGGCGTTCATCGCGCCACCACCATTGCAATGGTAAAATATCATACTCTATTTCTATGCCATCAGGGCGCACATCCGCCTCCAGTACAACATGAATGCCATCATCGAGTTGTACCACCTGAATGCTGCCAATCGCCTCCAGGTTGACGCTATGTTCAATGATCTGCCTGAGCGTATTGAGTTCCGGCGTTAACGCCATGCAATCGACATGACGCACAGGCCGATGACTGGCCAGCGCATAAAAACCGAGGAAATACCCCTGATCATCGTGACCCACAAACCAGCGCAGCCGACGACGGAAATGCTTACTATTTGCATGCACCGGCGTCAATTCCGTGCGCGTATCTATCATGGATTTGAATGCATCATCCACCCAGCCCGATTTGACGCTGGCCTGATGTTCTGCCGTGATAAACTGCAAGGCGCAACCGCCGCACGCATCCGCCACCGGACACGGCGCTTGCACGCGTTGCCCGGATGGCTGCACAACTTCGATGGTTGCACCACGCTGAATACCGCGCCGCTTGCCCGACAGTGTTAGTTTCAGTGCATCGCCGGGTACGGCATTGGGCACCAGAACCGATTCCCCTTCCACCCGCACCAAGGTTTCCCCACCGGGCAGGATTTTCTCTGCCGTAGCGCTTAAATACTCAGAGACAGTCACAGCGTATCAAGGTGATCAAACTGTTGCAGGTAGCCCGGTTTCGCCGCATCCACGCCTTTGGATTGAATCAACAGCTTGAACACTTCGCCCATACCGAAAGGCATCAGCATGCGTTTCAAATGAGCCATCAAATGCATGCTGACTTTGTCATTCTGTGCGGCCAGAGATTGAATCAAGGATTGCACCGATGGCGACTGCCCCAACCAACCGCCCTGGCTCATCCATAACAATGGCTCCAGCCCGGCATGGCGACCAGCCCGAACCAGCGACGTAAAATCGACATGGGCGGTAATATCGCGGCTGCCCGGTTCGGCCAACACATCCTCGCTGGCTGTTTGCCTGACATGCGCCAGCAATGAGCCTTCGATACGCGCCTGCCGATAATACTCCTGCTGCGAATAACCGTAATCAACGGTAAATACAAAACCGCTGACAATGATGCGAGCAAGCTGCTGCTGCCAATTCGACAAGCCAGGATTCCATTCGGAGATATAATCATCCGGCCATGCGGCAACCAGTTCAGAGGCGATGTCAGGAGCCTGTTGCATCGGCTTGGCGGCATCTAACCAGCAAAAATCATCCCCCGTCAAACCCACGCCTCGCTCAAAGAAAACGCCCTTGTGATAATGGAAACAACTCACCGGAAAGGCATCGGGCAACTCGTTGCTGTAGTATATAACATGCTCTGTAGCCGCCACAGCCTCCAGACCGGCCACAATCTGAACGGATAATTGTCGCTCTGTAAATAACTGCTCTTGCCGCGCTCGCAGCTGCGCACAATGCTCGACTGAAATCACCGTATCCGCTTGCTGCATGGAAAACTGACCGAGTATATCCAGCAATGCGGCCAGTTGCTGGCCGGAACCGGAGCCCTGTTCAATCAGCGTCCACCGGCTCGGTTCGCCCATCTGCTGCCATGTATTAAACACCAGATCGGCCATGGCCAACGATGACCACGGCCCCAGTTCGGAGGCAGTTACAAAATCGCCCTTCTCGCCAAAGACTGTTTTCGTTTCATAATAACCCAGCCCCGGTTCATACAATGCCGCCTGCATAAATTGATCGAACGGGATAAATCCACCGGCCTGATTAATGCGCTGCCGAATGATTGTGCTTAAAGACTGTTGTTCTGACATGGTTGACGCTTTTACCCCCCCGGACTAACGTTTCGTGTATTCCACCAACACACGAGGAAAACTTTATGTCTTCAGATTTAATTATTCATGTTAGCGACGAAAGCTTCGATGCTGATGTATTAAAAGCTTCCGGCCCCGTCGTGGTTGATTTCTGGGCGCCGTGGTGCGGCCCGTGCAAACAAATCGCACCGATTCTGGACGAAGTGGCAGGCGAGAAGCAAGGGCAAGTCACGATTGCCAAAATCAATATCGATGATAACCCCAACACACCGGGCAAATACGGCGTGCGCGGCATCCCCACCCTGATGCTGTTTAACGGTGGCAATGTGCAGGGCACCAAAGTTGGCGCTGTCAATAAAGCCAAACTTAGCGAATTTATCGACGAACATCTGGACTGATAGTCCGATGGCACACTTCAAAAGGCAGGGTCATCCCTGCCTTTTTTATTGAACCCCGAAACCCGCATGAATCCACCGCTGCATATCGTACTCGTCGAGCCGGAAATACCGCCTAATACCGGCAATATCGCCCGGCTCTGCGCCGGTTTGTTATATACGGGATTCGGCATCCATGCCTCACCCTCTTTCATTCAGCGAAAAGCGTCGTTTCCACTTCATTTTCGGTGCTACCCACCGTCGGGCATCCTGCCCTTGTGTGCAGGCGCATGACTCCGCCACTGCATATTGTACTGGTGGAGCCGGAAATACCTCCAAACACCGGCAATATCGCTCGGCTGTGCGCCTGCACGGGCTGCAAACTGCATCTGGTGCATCCGCTGGGGTTTGAGATTAGCGATAAACAACTCAAACGAGCCGGACTGGATTACTGGCAATATCTGGATGTGCAACAGCATGAAAACTGGCGGCAAGCTCGCATGGCTATCGGTGCAGATCGCAACTGGTTCGGCTTGAGTTCCAAGGTCAAAAATCGCTATTGGGACACTGCATTTTCGCATGGCGATGTGCTTGTCTTCGGGCCGGAAACGCGTGGTTTGAGCCAAGTGATTCTGGCCGACCTGCAACCGATCACGATACCCATGCGAAATGATGCGCCGGTGCGTTCGCTCAATCTTTCTTCAGCTTGTTCCATCGTCACATTTGAAGCCCTCAGACAGATAAAACCATTGTAATTACTGCATTTATCCACTGCAGGCATATACAGATTAAATTATGTTAAGACTTACGCTATTTACCTCTAATTTGTCTTATATATATCTTCTAACCATTCATTATATCAGATCTTTTAAAAAAGCCCAAATTATAGGCATCATGAATGACCCGCTGATTGGCGCATAACAAATATGGCACGGCACGACTTTATCCACCAAGTTATCCACAGCTTCTGTGGATAGGCTATGCAAGGCCTTTATTTGCAACTACTTAGGCGAATTAAACGGAAGATTCATTGCTTAAAGCAAAAAAATAACTAAGCAAAATACTCAGGATTATAAGGCTCGATGCTGCAAACATGGTAGCGATTGTCGTA
>CAZDFL010000106.1:0-5314 GCA_964504835.1 uncultured Zetaproteobacteria bacterium | reverse complement strand
TTGCCGCGTAGCAGGTCGCTCACCCTTGGCTGTGAAATGCCGAGTGCTTTGGCTGCTGCCTGCTGTTACACCGCTTTCGGCAGTCAGGACTTATACAACTTCTTCATTTTTTTGGTGATCATGCTGCGTTTGAGCGGCGATAGATAATCGATGAACAGTTTTCCGAGCAGATGATCGAATTCGTGCTGTAGCGCTACGGCTTCAAACTCGGTGAAATCCTGCTCGTGTTGTTCCCCATCCATATCAAACCAGCGCAGACGGACTGCCGCCGGGCGGGTGACATCGCCATAGGTTTCAGGCACCGATAAGCAGCCTTCTTCCCAAGTCGCGGTTTCATCACTTTGCCATAGAAATTCAGGATTGATCCATACTTTCAAATCGCGGCTGCCGCCCGGATTGTCCGGGTCGTGGCGTACTTCATCGCTGCGCCACAAGGTGTCGGTGATGGCGATTTGCAGTGAAATGCCGATTTGCGGTGCTGCTAAACCGACGCCGGGGGCGTCGTACATAGAGTCGGCCATGTCCTCGATGATCTGCTTTACTTCAGCAGACAACGGAAAGCTGACCGGCTTGGCGATTTCGCGCAGTCGATCATCCGGGTGAATCAGGATCGTGCGAACAGCCATTAAAATGTGCCGCCATTCCAGCCGAACATGGCGCGTTCGGGCGCGGCAAATTCGATGTAGATGCGAGCCGGATCGATGCCCAGTTCATTGTTTAACAACGCGCACAGGCGGGTGGATAGTTCAGCAGTTTGATCCGTAGTGAGGCCAAGGCTTTTGAGTTCGACAAAGGCCAGCGGTGCATCAGTGCCGCCGAATAGCATGGGGCGATGATCGCTGACTTCCACCATTACATAGGATTCCGGTTTGCCCAGCATATTTGCCGTTTCCGAGGAACAGCGGCTCAGGAATGCAGCTTTCTCAGCGATTTCGACATTGGTGTGAATAATCAGCGAGGGCATTAGCTTTGTTCTTGTTTGATGGGCTGCTCAGTGGCCTGTTCCTGTTCTTTGGCTGCCTGCTGCTGTGCCTGCCATTCCAGATTGCGCTTGGCTTGTTCCTCACGCTCCTGATTTTTGCCGATACGCATGCGTTTGGTGGCGTAATAGGCGAACCACCACAGCGGCAGTCCCAGTCCGATGGCAATAGCCCAAAAATAAATATCCATTAGTTTGTCTCCATGCTTGCAGGTATGGTGTTAGCCGATTCGTGCTGTAGCTGAGCGCGTGTTTCAGCCCGTTGTGCAATGCTGCGGTTGATCAGATTGATAGCCGCCAGAATAAAGCCCAGCGCAATAAATGCACCCGGTGGCAGGATGAACATCAGTACATCCGGATAGGCGTCACCGAACACAGAAAAGCCGAACAGATCGCCTTGCCCGAGTAGCTCGCGCACGCCGCCAAGCAGTACCAGTGCAAAGGTAAAGCCGAGCCCGACTGCCAGCGCATCCATGATGGAATCGGATACGGAATTCTTACTGGCGAAGGCTTCAGCGCGACCGAGGATGGCGCAGTTGACCACGATCAGCGGAATAAACAAACCGAGAATCAGATACATCTCATGCATCCACGCATTCATGGCCATGCCGACCACGGTCACGAAGGCGGCGATAATGGTGATGTAGGACGGGATGCGTACATTTTTCGGAATCACACCGCGCACCATCGACACCACCAGATTGGAACCCATCAGCACCAACAGCGTGGCTGCGCCCATCCAGAAGCCGTTTTCAGCCGATGTGGTGACGCCGAGCAGCGGGCACATGCCGAGCAACTGCGCGAAAATTGTATTATTATGCCAGAATCCATCGGCAAAGATTTCTGATTTATCCACCGTGATGTTCTCCTGTGGCGGGTGTGCTCGCCTGTTGTTGCAGGCGGGCAAGGATAGCCTGTTTATGGCTGTTGAAAAACACCAGCGCACCTTTTACCGCTTTGACCACGGCGCGTGGCGAAATGGTGGCGCCGGTAAACTGATCAAAATCGCCGCCGTCTTTTTTCACTTTCCACTTTTTACTGCTCAGGCTTTGATCCATAAAACTGGCCAGCCAGTGAGTGTTTTTGACGATGCCATCGCCCAGCCCCGGCGTCTCTTTATGATCGGTGACGCGAATCGCATAGATGCGTCCGTCCGGCCTGACGCCAACCAGAATACGGATCGAACCGGAATAACCATCCGGAGCAATCACTTCCCAGGCCAGGGCGATGATAGTGCCGACCTTATCCCTGGCAGGGTAGATATCCAGCAACGCACCATCGCTATCCAGTTCTATTTTATCGACCTGCGGATCATTGCTGTGCAGTGGCAATACCTGTTGCAGGGCTTTGTGCAGCGCTGCTTTTTGGGCTGCGGCAATGGGTTCGCGGGTGATGATATCGGTTAAACCGAGCAGCACGGCAGCAATGGCAGCTACCAGAAACAGCGCCAGAACCATGCTGATTTGATCTCTGTCCAGTTTCATGACTCGGTTTTTTCCTTTTCATGGCCGTACACGCGCGGGCGGAAATAATGATCGATCAAGGGTACGGCGCAATTCATTAGCAGCACGGCGAACATGGCACCTTCAGGATAACCGCCAAATGAGCGGATGCTCCAGGTGATGATGCCGCAGCCGATGCCGAACACGATCTGTCCAATCGGTGTTACCGGAGACGATACCGGATCGGTGGCCATGAAAAAGGCGCACAGCATCAAGCCACCGGCAAACAAATGGAACATCGGCGTGGTGAATTGTTCGGGTGAAATGGCGCTGAACACAGCCGCCAGCAGTGCCACCGTGCCCAGATAGGAAAACGGGATGTGCCAGGTAATGCTGTGGCGGGCGAGCAGGAAGATGCCGCCAATGAGTAGTGCCAGTGCACTGGTTTCGCCGAGGCTACCCGCTTCAAAGCCAAGGAATGCATCCAGCACATTGTAGTGGTATGCGCTCAGAGCCTCGGCCACAGGTATGCCGAGCGTGGCTTCGGTTTTGACATGACCGAGCGGGCTGGCCATCGAAATGGCGTCTAAGCCATGTTGCACCACTATGGGCAGGGCGCTGAAGCCGCCGAAGAACAGCGTTAAACACTGGGAAAAATCATACAAATTCAGACCGGCAGCCGCCGAATTTATATCAACCCCCATGTGAATCGACATCGGGATAATCCACGTTGTCATATTCAGCGGGAACGAAATCAATAGAATCACACGCGCCGACAGAGCTGGATTGAAAATATTATAGCCCAGTCCGCCATACACCTGTTTACCCAGCACAATCGCAAAGATGGAACCGAGCACGGCCATCCACCACGGCGTGGCAGCGGGCAGGGTGAGCGCCAGAAACAGGCCGGTCAGGGCGGCGGAATTATCCAGCAGCGCTGATAAAGGCCGCTTCATCAGTTTTAAGCAGGCAGCTTCGGTCAGCAATGCGGTGAGCATGCAGGTAACGATCAGTAGCACGGATAACCAGCCGAACAAATAAACGCTGAACAGGGCGGCGGGCAGCAGGGCGAGCATGACGGTGAACATCATCATGCGAATCGAATCGCCGCCGTGGGCGTGTGGAGAACTAAGCATAATCAGCGGCATTATGTTTTCTCCTCGGGCGCTGCGGTTGGTTTGGTTGAATCAGCTTTGGCCGCGTCCGCTTTATCAGCATCTGGTTTGGGTGCATGAGTTTTGCGCACGCGGGAACGGCGCGCTGCTTTCTCTGCCTTTTCGCGTTCAATACGGGCATCGCGTGATTCGGAGCGCTGACGTGAGGCTTCGGCAAAGCTCTGTTCACGCCGCCCCGATGCAACCTGCCCTTTACCGTAACGGAAATAATGCACCAGCGGAATATTTGACGGGCATACATAGGAGCAACAGCCGCATTCGATGCAATCGAACAGATTATAATCCTCGGCCTTGTCGAACTGATCGGAACGGCAGGCATCGGCCAGCAGGTTCGGCACCAGCGATGCCGGACACGCCTCGCTGCAATGGCCGCAGCGGATGCATGGTTGCTCAACCGTATGCGCCGCCGCCATCGCATTGCCGCTCAAAGCCAGCAGACCGTTGGTGGATTTGACCACCGGAATATCCGGCCCTTTGAGCCGCTCGCCCATCATCGGGCCGCCATGCACGATTTGCAGGCCGGTGAAATCCTCTAAACCCTGGCGCGCAAATAAACGGCGCACCGGCGTGCCGATGCGCACGCTTAAATTGGCAGGATTCGGCAGCGCATCGCCGCTTACAGTAATGATGCGTTCCGTCAACGGCTTGCCCAGCACAATCGCATCGTACAGAGCTTTGGTGGTGCCGACATTCTGGCAGATGACGCCGATATGCATGGGCAATTTCCCGGCCGGAATTTCCCGACCGGTCAGCGCATAAATGAGTTGTTTTTCACCACCCTGCGGATAGCGGGTGGGCAGTTCTGCGATGCGGACATCATCCATATCATCCGCGCTTGCCAATGCTTCGTGCATGGCTGCTATCGCTTCGGGTTTGTTATCTTCAATGGCAATGATGCAGTTCGATGCGCTGACCATATGCCGGATGATGCGCATGCCGGTGAGGATTTCCCCGGCGTATTCAGCCATCAAACGATGGTCGCTGGTCAGATACGGTTCGCATTCCACGCCGTTGAGAATCACTGTTTCAATGGGGAATCGTTTATCGCGCACCAGCTTGATAAAGGTGGGGAATACTGCGCCGCCCAGACCTGCTAATCCGCACATGCGGGCGCGTTCGCGCAGCACAGCCGGGTCGGTATTCTGCCAGTCTGTGATGGGGTTGAGTGTATCATCGACTGCATCATCGCCATCGCTTTCGATGAAGATCGAGGCCATGCCCATGCCGGAGGGGTGAGCAATCGGGTGTTCCTCGATTTTAACCACAGTGCCGGAAGTCGGCGCATGCACCGGCACCGACACATAACCTTCGGATTTGGCGATTTTCTGACCGCGCAGCACTTTATCGCCCACTTTCACCAGCGGCGAACAGGGCGCGCCAATATGCTGTTTCATGGGCAGGATATGCATCGGTGCGAGTTCGCACACTTCAATCGGCGATGCGCCGGTCAGTTTGTGTTGATCAGGATGCACGCCGCCGGGAAAGCTGTGCGCCATCATGCCGAGCCGTTGGGCAATATTTCTAAGGGGCATGGACTATTTCCACCATGTGGTATGAAACAGTACCACGTTATGGAAATAGTCCATGCCCCGCGTTTGTTTCATCTTAAATGTGGCCGGCATGTTGTTCTCTCCTTGCGTGCGCTAACTGTGAGCGCTTGGTGTCCGGCAACGGCCATGACCAATGCTCCAGCAATTCCGGTTTCGTCACCATATCAA
>CAZDFL010000105.1:0-5355 GCA_964504835.1 uncultured Zetaproteobacteria bacterium | reverse complement strand
CGCAGGCGGAAACGCCGCGACCGGCGAATGCACCCTCGCTCGGCAGGCCCAGATACTTGGCCGAAGCGCCGGTGGCGATAATCAGGGCGTCGCATGTATAGGTACCGTCATTGCCGGTAAGGGTGAACGGGCGTTTGGAAAGGTCGGCCTCATTGATATGATCCCAGATGATTTCAGTACCGAAACGCTCGGCCTGAGCCTGAAAATCTTCCATCATTGCCGGACCCTGTACGCCATCTTTATAACCCGGGTAATTATCCACATCCGTGGTTGTGGTCAATTGACCGCCAGCCTGTTCGCCCTGAATGACTACAGGCTTCAGATTGGCGCGGGCAGCATAAATCGCCGCAGTATAACCGGCAGGGCCGGAGCCCAGAATAATCAGATGATGGTGAATAGCGTCGGACATGTATCTCTCCATAAAAATAGTTAGGGAAAGCTAGCGTCAAGCCCCTGAATCGCAATGCCGTTGTTGGGATGGGTAGGTGCAGTGCAGCGTTGCCCTGTAACTGCGGGAAAGAAAAGGTTCTACCTTCGTTACGAACGCAAGCCGGTTCGTTTGGCGGTACGGTGTGCTTATATGCTATGCGACAATATACGCGGCATACCGAGTAATTTCGTGGAATTTGTATGTTTTTCTAATCATCACTTGATGCGGGATGGGTCACGATAGCTCATATTCTTCTCAAGTTCACACAGCCGCTTTGTTCGCCTGTCGGCATTCAACAAATCTTGCTTATTCATAGCAATAGCCCCTTTGCAGCAAAAAAAGAAAAAAGACCCAATCCGAAGATTGAGTCTTTTTTCTGTAAATGCCCGTTTTATAAGGCTAATGTTTGGTTGCAGGGGCTGGATTTGAACCAACGGCCTTCGGGTTATGAGATCATAACCCGTCGTTGGTGTTAAATGGTGTAAAGGGAGAAAGCCTTGTGTTATATGGCTTTTCGATGACTTTCGGGTAGCAATTATAGCCTCCGGATAAGCCCTGTCCAGCCCATTTTATCCCCTTAACGTAAAGGCTGTTTTTGCTGCTATTAGCGTTCCAATAAGTTTCCAATATGATTCTAATATCGTGTTAATCTTGTGCCAATGCTCTGCCAATGTCATTCCAATGTTGCGCCAATACCGAATCAATCCCGTACAATCAATAATCCACCTGGCTGAGAAGTATCGCAATCGTGTTCAGATAAGCGTGGATATATTTTTCGGCGCCCCATTTATTGAAACGATCAGGGAAGTGCAACGTCATAACCATGACCTGGTCGTGCTTGCTCCTGAAAGGAAGGGCCTTGATGTCATGATCTTCGGCAGCACGGATATGCATCTGCTGCGCAAATGCCCGTGCCCGGTCTGGATCGTCAAGCCGGGCAGTAACGAAGCATTTCAATACATCATGGCGGCAGTCGACATGGATCCTAACGATGACAGCAAAGGGGGATTAAACCGTCAGATCATTGAGCTGGCTTCGTCACTCGCCCTGGCTGAAGCAGGCCACCTCCATATTGCGCATGCCTGGAGCAGACCATACTCAAATCTGTTCGGCTTCAACGATATTGGTGTTTCTTTCGATCACATGAACGACTGGGCTGAAGAGGTACAAGTGTCGCATCGATCATGGTTGAATCATCTGATTGAGCGGTTTTCGCTCCAACAGCTGTTTGGCAGCAAGCTGGATATCCATCTGGTTCAGGGTGAGGCCGAGGAGACAATCCCTCAATTGGTGCAAGAGCAACATATTGACCTGCTGGTCATGGGCACTGTGGCGCGAACAGGAATTGAAGGCTTCCTGATCGGCAATACAGCCGAAAATATTATTTCCGAGCTTCACTGCTCACTGCTGGCTGTTAAACCAGAACATTTTATCTGTCCTGTTTCCGCAGATGAAGATTTCGATTAACAAGGCCAGCTCGGTTGTGCCACGTTTGCCATTGAGTTTGCCGGGTCAGCCTTACTGCACCGAAGAACCGGAAATTGCGCGAATCAGAACACAGTTGCGCCTAGCCACGTCGAAACACAATGGCCCACAAAAGGTTATTGATGATGACAATTACTGGAAAAAACGCAGTAATATAGTGTTCATCCAGCAGAAGCAGCAGAGAAGTAATCAGCAGTGGTATGCTGCCCGGCCCCGGTAGCATACCAACGATTGATAATACGCCGGCAAGTACCATGCCATTTATAAAGCAATAAACTGCTACACTGAGGCAGATGAATAGCGATAGCAGGAACATCTGAACCTCCGATCCGGAACCGCTGAATGAATTAGAGGCTCCTTAGACAGGCTATCATGGTGTATTTTTTTCGACAAGGACTGCGGATTTCCTGTGGGTTGCAAGTCCATGTTCCGGATGTACGGCATATGCGCACTTCAATCCGGCAGCGGCATATACGTAATATCCCTAACTATGCGCGGGCAGAGTCAGAGCCAGAATAGCGGCAATGGCGTTGATACGGGCGGGAGACTGAGGCTTTCAGGCAACCCTGTGCAATCAGGCGCGGCGGGCAGGCATGGGAGGGTTACTATGTACATGATCAA
Source organism: uncultured Zetaproteobacteria bacterium (assembly GCA_964504835.1). GTDB lineage: Bacteria > Pseudomonadota > Zetaproteobacteria > Mariprofundales > Mariprofundaceae > Mariprofundus. The sequence continues at coordinate 2,819 of CAZDFL010000105.1, read as the reverse complement.
AAAAACGGTGTTAATCGTAGATGATGATTTGCGTGAGGCCAAAGCGATGCAGCAGCGTTTGCAAGCTGACGGCGTGACAGCCCATGTCGCAGCCGGCGGAGGCGCGACCGGAAAACTGCTGTCAGCCCACCCCTGCATTCGGGAAATTTTGAAACCGGCGCGCTGGGATAGTATGCCAAAACATCCGTTACAGAGCTATATTCGTGATCATGTCACCGGACACAGTGTGAAAAGCTTTGGCTCCGATTTATCAATCCGCTCATATCCTGCCCTCACCTGGCAATCGATTCAGCATGATGTCGGGCCTTCCCTTGCGCCAGACAACGTGGAATCCAGGCAAGGGTTGCATGGCAATGTCGCTATTCTGACTGTCCGGCCTGATATCAGAAAGCAGATAGCATCACTGCTGGATGCTGGCGGCAGCCGATCTATTATGGCCGATACCGATGTGGCGGTGTATCAACACCTGGTGCAGGAACATGTCCATGCCGTGGTGGTCGATATTGAAGATGTGTCGCTGGGCGGCTTGTCTGTTCTGGCTCTGTGCAAGCATCACAACCCGCCTGTGCCAGCCTATGCGATTTGTCGCGGCGGCGGCAAGGCAATGCGCCTTTCCCGTGATTTAAGCTGTTCGGGGTATTTTTATTTCACCGACAATGGCATGCAACAGATCGACCACAGTCGCGGCGTCGCAGCGACTGTAAGCCGCTCTGCAAATAAACAAAAGCAGCCATGTCGCGCATCCGCCCTGAGCTGACAGGGTAATGCAACAGGATGTCGTCGATCTCAATCATGCCGTACAGATTGCGCCGCGCGTCTGGTGGGTCGGGCATGTGTTGGAGAACGACCCGTTTCAATACGTATTATCCCCAAGTACCCAAACCATGATTTTCGGTAAGAATATGAGCGTTGTTTTCATATCGGTTCCAGCTCCACAACGTGCATGGCTGATGAGGCAGAGATTAATCAACAGAGGTGGCATGATCTGAAAGATAAGGGATAAGCGATGCTTGAGAAAAAATGTCTTCCGATTACGGGTATGGGTGCGGGCTGCCGATTTGCCTTGCTTGCATTGGTGTCCGCTCTGCTGCTTGGTTCTGCCAGCTTTATCTACTACAGAAACTCGGTTGATGATGCGCAACATCGTATCGAAGCCGCAGAGAATCACTTTGTACGGATGCAGAAAGTCGCGCTGTCTCAGGATTTGAGGCATGTGATTTACGATATGTCGTATCTGATGGATCAGGTGCATCTCCATTTCAGTCGCTACGACGGGCCGGAGCGCGCGAGTCGATCCCGGCATTTTTTCGCAGAAGATTTCCTGTCGTTCATTCAGAGCAGCGAGCTGTATGACCATATTCGGTTCATGGATGTCAACGGCAAGGAATTGATTAAAGTGGCCTATCATGACGGCAAGGCTGCGATTACGCCTGATAAAGAGCTGCAATCACAGGCGAATCTGGATGCTTTTCGTAAAGCCAATCAGCTGGATATCCATGAAATATTCATCTCGCCGATGCAGACGGACGCTGATCAGGTGCAGCTTAAAAAGCCGGGGCGAGCGGCAGGGCAATCACATTAAAATAATGGCGCATCATGAATCTGTGTGGGTAAATCATCACAATAGGCTATATTATGCGAATGAGAGACAAGCAATTATACCAACAGATCCTTGGCATCGAATCCCCTTGGCGTGTGGTTGATGTCGCGTTGAATGCACCCAGTGAAGAAGTTCGCGTCTATATTCAGCGTAACAAAAGCATTGGTCTTTGCTGTCCGCAATGTAGTCAGAGCTGCGCCGGTTATGATGTCAGACAGCGAGAGTGGCGACATCTGGACACCTGCCAGTTCAAGACAATTCTAGTTGCTGATATTCCACGCACACAATGCCCGGAACATGGCGTTCACCAAATAACCGTCCCTTGGGCTGAACCGGGTTCGGGGTTCACAGCTATGTTTGAACGTCTGGTTATTGACTGGCTCAAGGAAGCCAATATCAAGGCTGTCAGTGAGCGTATGGGGCTGGGCTGGAGCGCAGTTGATGGCATCATGCAACGGGCGGTCAAGCGAGGGTTGGTTCGTCGTGACGACACGGAAGAGGTTTGCCATATTGGGGTGGATGAAGTGTCATTTCAGAAGCGGCATGAATATATCACCGTAGTCTGTGACCATGATCGTAACCGCGTGTTGTACTTGGCCGATGATCGCAAGACCACCAGCCTGGATGGTTTTTATAAAACGTTGAGCGACAAGCAGAAAGCCTGCATTGAATCCGCCTCAATGGACATGTGGCCAGCATTTATCAATGCCACCAGAAAGCATGTCCCGGAGGCTGACAGCAAGATTTCTTTTGACCGTTTCCATGTCGCCAAGATGTTCAATGATGCTATCGACAAGGTACGCCGTGCTGAACATAAGTCACTGCTCTCTGATGGCGATAACAGTATGGCAAGAAGCAGATATGATTGGCTGAAGCAGTTGGGCAATGTATCTCGTAAACGGTGGCCGGGGTTCAAAGCATTGCGTGCTATTGCTGTCAAAACAGCGCGGGCATGGGCAATGAAAGAGCATGCTTCGGCGCTATGGAATTACGTCAGTCGAACATGGGCTGAAAAGGCATGGAAAAAGCTGCTGGGGTGGATGTCGCGTAGCAGGCTGCCTGCCATGATCAAGCTGGCAAAGACCATTCGTAAACATCTTTGGGGTATTATCAATGCGATTGTACTGGATGCCAGCAACGGCAAGTCGGAGAGCATGAATAGTAGAATTCAGAAGGTAAAGGCTCGCAGTCATGGCTTTCGCAACAGGGAACGTTTTCG
>CAZDFL010000104.1:0-5380 GCA_964504835.1 uncultured Zetaproteobacteria bacterium | reverse complement strand
CAGACATTTGTCAATCAAAGAACTTTAAACACGCAGTTCGTTTGCGCTTGTAAAACGGGTGGACAACCCTACAATTCACCAACCGTTAAACAGCACACTGGTTTGGCGGGTTGATTTTTCGGAGAATTCTCAATGCTAATCGCGGTTCCAGCAGAAACCCAAGCCTATGAAAAACGTGTGGCGGCTACACCGGAGACGGTGAAGAAATTTATCGCTGCCGGTTGTGACGTGGTGCTTGAAAAAGGTGCTGGCCAAGCGGCCAACTATCCAGACGCGGCCTATGTCGAGCAGGGTGCTCGTTTGGCGGATGATTTTTCATCCACCTGTGGCAATGCCGATTTGATTCTGAAAGTGCGCCCACTCAATGCAGATGAACTGGCTCAGGTGAAAAAAGGCATAACGGTGGCGAGCTTGGTCAATCCATTCGGCAATGCGCTGTTGCAGGCTTATGCCGATGCCGGGATTGCCTGTTTTTGTATGGAAATGGTGCCGCGTATCTCGCGCGCCCAATCGATGGATGTGCTCTCCTCCCAAGCCAATATCGCCGGTTACAAATCCGTTTTGCTGGCTATGGAACATTATCAACGCTTTTTCCCGATGCTGATGACGGCAGCAGGCACAGTACAACCAGCCAAGGTATTGGTGATGGGCGCTGGCGTGGCCGGTTTGCAGGCTATTGCTACGGCCAGACGCATGGGGGCGAATGTCGAAGCTTTTGATGTGCGCGCTGCGGCCAAGGAACAGGTTGAGAGTCTGGGTGCGAAGTTTGTTGAAGTGGCGGCGGATGCTGATGCCGAAGATGCTGGCGGCTATGCCAAGGAAATGGATGACGATTATAAGCGTCGCCAGGCCGAATTGATTGCCGAACATGCGGCCAAATCCGATGTCATTATTACCACGGCGCTTATTCCCGGTCGTCCTGCGCCGGTATTGATCACCGAAGAAATGCTCAAGGCGATGAAAACCGGTTCGGTGATTGTCGATATGGCTGTGGAGGCGGGTGGCAATTGTCCGTTGTCCGAAGCCGATGCTGTGGTGGTTAAGCATGGCGTGACGCTGGTTGGCATTACCAATATCCCGGCCTTGATGGCGACCGATGCCAGTAGCTTGTATGCACGTAATCTGTTTAATTTTATTGCGCCGATGTTGCAGGAGGATGGCAGTCTGCACATCAATCGGGATGATGAAGTGGTTGATGCGGCGCTGCTGTGTGCGAACGGTGAGTTTCTCAAGCCGCAACTGCTGCCGAAGGGGGGCGCATCGTGAATATTGAGACGATAGAACAGGCCGCACAAACGGCGCATGCTTCCAGCGTTGATCCGTTTGTATTTTCATTCACTGTGTTTGTACTGGCGATTATTGTCGGCTACCACGTTGTCTGGACAGTGACACCAGCGTTGCATACACCATTGATGAGCGTCACCAATGCCATTTCCAGTATTATTATTGTCGGTGCCTTGTTGGCGGCAGGGCCGGTTGAAATGAGTCTGGCTTCTGTGCTCGGGCTGATTGCCGTTGGCCTTGCGGCAGTCAATATCTTCGGTGGTTTCATGGTGACGCAGCGTATGTTGGCCATGTTCAAAAAGCGGAAATAGGGGATAACATGTTATCTGCAAACATGGTGGCGATGGCTTATCTGGTCGCATCGGTTCTGATTATTTTTGCGCTGAAAGGTTTGGCTAGTCCTGAATCAGCAAGGCGAGGCAACGCTCTGGGCATGCTGGGTATGGGCATCGCAGCGCTGGTGACGTTGCAGATGGATGCCGTGCAGAATTATGCGTGGATTGTGGCGGCTGTTGCGCTTGGTGGCCTGATTGGTGGTATGGTGGCGCGCAAAGTGCCGATGACGCATATGCCGCAAACCGTGGCCTTTATGCATTCACTGGTTGGTCTGGCCGCAGTGTTGATCGCCGTATCTGCCTTTGTTGATCCGGTATCTTACGGAATCGCCAATGCTGAAGGCGGCCTATACATGGCCAGTCGCATCGAATTGTTTCTCGGCACCTTTATCGGTGCGATTACTTTTACCGCCTCGCTGATTGCCTTTGGTAAATTGCAGGGGATTCTGTCTGGCAAGCCGCTGGTGTTCAGTGGTCAGCATTTGCTCAATCTGGCGCTCGGCATTGTGATGATTGGTGCGGGGTTTTTGTTCTGCATGAATGGATCGACGTTGCCGTTTATGCTTATGCTGGGTGTGGCATTGATTCTGGGTGTGCTGCTGATTGTACCGATTGGCGGTGCGGATATGCCGGTGATTGTATCAATGCTCAATTCCTATTCGGGCTGGGCTGCTGCTGGCATCGGCTTCACGCTGGGTAATAATATGCTCATTGTGGCCGGTGCGCTGGTCGGTTCTTCCGGTGCGATACTATCTTATATTATGTGCAAGGCGATGAATCGCTCGCTGCTGAATGTATTACTGGGCGGTTTTGGCGGTGATGCACCGGCTGCTGGCGGCGCTGCAGGGCAAACGTCTGATCGCCCGTTCAAGAGCGGGGCGGCAGAAGATGCGGCTTTCCTGATCAGCAATGCGCGTTCGGTGGTGATTGTGCCGGGTTACGGTTTAGCCGTAGCGCGGGCGCAGCATGCTTTAAAAGAAATGGTGGATGAATTGATGGCGCAGGGCGTGTCTGTAAAATTCGCCATTCATCCGGTGGCCGGGCGCATGCCCGGACACATGAATGTGTTACTGGCTGAAGCTGATGTGCCCTACGATATTGTGTTTGAGATGGATGAAATCAATTCCGAATTCGCCGATACCGATGTGGCGCTGGTGATTGGTGCTAACGATGTCACCAACCCGTCGGCTAAAACAGACCCATCCAGCCCGATTTACGGCATGCCGATTCTGGAAGTATCGAAAGCGCAGCATGTGATTGTGATTAAACGTTCGATGGCGGTGGGTTATGCCGGGCTGGATAATGATTTGTTCTACATGGATCAAACCATGATGCTGTTTTCCGATGCCAAGAAGGCCTGCGAATCGATCAAGCAGGCATTGGCCTGATCATCCTCGGGGTTCGTACAGCACAACCCTGTTTCGACCACCGTCCTTGGCCTGGTATAGAGCCTGGTCGGTTTGCATGAGCAGTGTATCTTCATCATCGAGTTCGGCGTCATGCAGGCAGGCAATGCCAATGGATGCGGTTCTGCTAATCGATTGTCCTTCATAATCGACCTGCATGGATTCAATGGAGCGGCGTAAACGCTCGCCCAGTTTCAGAGCATTTTCGCCGTCGGTATCCGGCAGGATAATCACAAACTCTTCGCCCCCGTAACGGGCGACAATATCAGTTTCGCGCGCACAGGCCTGAACTTTCTCAGCAATTGCAATCAATACCGCATCACCGGCCGGGTGGCCGTGATTATCATTGACCGATTTGAAGTGGTCGGCATCGAGCAGTAGTAAAGACAGGTGATGGGTTTGATAACGTTTGGCGCGGTTGAATTCTTCATGCAGTTGTTCATTGAAATAGGCGCGGTTGTGAATGCCGGTCAGCCCATCCGTGGTCGCCAGCGCGGTAAGCTTGGCCTCCATGGCTTTACGCTCGCTGATATCGTGCACAACGCCGATAAACTGCCAGTGCTCCCCACTTTGTCGCGCCGTGACAAACAGCTCAACTGGAAAATGGCTGCCGTCTTTGTGTCTGGCGATCACCTCGCGTGGTTTGCCGATGATGTGTGCATCTCTGCTGCTGATATAGCGCTGGAGATAACCATCATGGTTGCGGTCATGTGGCGAGGATGCAATCATGGCTACGTTTTTTCCGACCGTCTCGTGTTCTTCATAGCCGAACATGCGACAGGCGGCCGGATTAAATGATGCAATGATGCCGTGTTCGTTAATGGTGATGATGCCGTTGAGTGCTGCATCGACGATATTACGAATCTGGGCATCTTTTTCGGCCAGTTGCAAGCGGGACTGTTCCCGGCTGGCCTGATGATGCGCCAGCTGATAGGCAATCATCGCCCATATGACTAGCAACAATATAGTAATGAGTATAAATATATCTGATGCCGGTCTGATCATGACAGCGAGTGCAGACTTGGGGATAAATGAGATAAGTATCCAGGTGTATTGATCCGGCATGGCCTTGTAGAGCAGGTTGGCCGGAATATTCTCAGTCAGCCGGTTTTTAATGGAATCAAGAGGGTGTACTTTGGCAAAGGTGTATAAGCCATCAGGTTGCTCGATCTGACTTGAGGACGTGGAGGCGATAATAGTCACCCAGAGCTTTGGGTGTTGTTGCTTGAATGTCTGGCTGGCCCGCTCGGGCAGCATGAAGCCCCATGTTTTTGAGGGGTCGTGGTGCATAAGCCAGTAACCATCTGAATTCAGTAACATGGTCTGGTTGAAGTGTTTGTTGGCGGCAGTCTGAAGCTGATTGAGCAGGTATTCAGCATGATAATTCAGTGCAAGCACACCAAACTTGTCGCCATCGCTGTTAAATAGCGGCATGGAAAAGCGGATGGTTGGCTGGAGTGGTTGCTGTATGCTGCCATGCTCCATATTGAGTTCGAGCGGAGAAATATAGGCTTCTATTTGCCTCAGCCGCATGGCATGAGTGAAATAAGGGCGTGTGCTTTTTTGTTGCAGGCTGTCTTTGTCTGCAAGTTCAATAGTTCCATTGATATTGTTGGTGCGAATGATTTCCATCCCGCTGGCATCCAGGAATCGAACCTGATCGTAGTGTGGTTTATAAATATGAAACTGTTTGAATTCATTCGCCAGTTCCTGAGTGTGCAGCGCCATCTGGTCGGAGTTGGCTGTTGCGATGTGTTGGAAATCGTTATGCTTGGATAGGATGGCCAGATCGGCAATGATGCCATCAAATGTCTGATGAATGGTTTGCACCTGTTGCGATAAAAGCAGTTGTTCCTGTTGCATGAGGGTATATTGTCTGTTGGCGCTCTGATTGTGATCCAGATAAAAAGCGAACAACAGAATGGCTGCAGCAACGGGCAGGTAGAACAGTGCAAAGCGCGGTAATGTCCTCGCTTTATCCTTTCTTCTGGCTGAATTGGAGCGCTTCCCCTGCATGATAAAGCATTATAGCATTTTTTAGGCCAATGTGAGCCAGGATGTATTATTTTCTTGCAACTGCCTGCATGTTCGCAGACTTGTTCAAAAGCTGTTGACAGCCTCATAGACCGACACTATGGTTCGCGACCCTTCGCAGGGGGCTCTTTTTATTCGGGTCATTTCTGCGCAGTGAACGTTTGGAGATGAGGTAACAATGCCAACAGTCAATCAGTTGATTCGCAAGCCGCGCAAGGACAAGCGCAAGATTAATAAAGTCCCTGCTTTGCAGGCTTGCCCGCAGCGTCGCGGCGTATGTACGCGTGTATATACGACCACCCCTAAGAAGCCGAACTCGGC
>CAZDFL010000103.1:0-5431 GCA_964504835.1 uncultured Zetaproteobacteria bacterium | reverse complement strand
TTGCGCCCTTTGCGGTAAAAATGCTTTTGACCGTATGAACTAAATCACGGAAACAGGTTTAATTATGAAATTTGATCGTTATTACATTTCTGCTGAAATCAAAAAGAACCTGCGTCAGCTGGGCTTTAAGCGGCCAACCGATATTCAGTTCAAGGCGATTCCATCCATACTTGAGGGCGAAGATGTGCTGGCCATTGCCCAAACGGGAACAGGTAAAACGGCTGCGTTCGCTATTCCGGTCATCGATAAGATCCACCGCTATAAAAGCAGTAAACGCGCTTACGGCATCAAATGCATTGTGATGGCGCCGACGCGCGAATTGGCGGTGCAGATTGGCGAGGTATTCAAAAGCATTGCCGACCATACGCGGGTCAAAGTATTCACCTTGCACGGCGGGGTTGAGCAGGATCGCCAGATTGCCCGCTTGCAGGATGGTATTGATATACTCATTGCCACGCCCGGACGCATGTTTGATTTGATCAATCAGCAGGAAATTCGGCTGGAAAGCGTTTCGACGTTGGTGCTCGATGAAGCCGATCACATGCTTGATCTCGGTTTTATTGAGGATATTAAATACATCAAAAAAATGCTCAGGGGTAAACATCAGACGCTGTTTTTCTCTGCCACCATCAATGACGAAATCAAAAAACTGGCCTATTCTCAGGTCAAAAGTGTGGCGATTCGCATTCAGGTGTCGCCGCAAGACCGGATTTCAAAAAATGTATCTCACGCTGTGATGTTGGTGGAAATGGATGATAAACGTTTCTTCCTGCAACGATTTTTGCAGGATCATCCAGAGGACAAGGTGATTGTATTTGTCCGCACCCGCGTGCGTGCCGAGCGCGTGCTCAAGGCGATGGCACGCGTGGGCATCGAGGTGGTGAGCATTCACGGCGATAAAGATCAGGGTGAACGTACTGAGGCCATGCAATCATTTCGCGGTGGTGAGCAGCGTGTGCTGATTGCCACAGATGTGAGTGCGCGCGGTATTGATGTGGCAGATATTGCTTATGTGATCAATTATGATTTGCCGGAGAAGGTGGAGAATTATGTACACCGGGTGGGTCGCACCGGACGCGGCATGAACAAGGGCGAAGCGATTTCATTTTGCAGCAGCGAAGAGAGGCCGTTACTCGAAGCGATTCAGGATTTTATCAGCAAACCGATTGAGGTGATCGGGGTGGATAAAAAGGATTACTCGGCCATCACCAACACACCGCAGAGTTTGGAAGAACTGGTCGCCGAGCATGAAGCATGGTTAAACGGCGCAGGAAAAAAATCGAAAAGGCGAAAAAAGAAATGATGGAAGAATTATTATCAGCCCAGCAGGCGCGGGTGCTCGGTTGCCTGATGGAAAAGCAGATGACCACGCCGGATTATTATCCGTTGACGCTGAAAGCGCTGACTGCGGCGTGTAATCAGAAAAGCAGTCGCGTGCCGGTGATGAATTTAAGCGCAAGCGAGGCGGGTGGCGTGGTCAATGATTTGCGCGCCGAAGGTTTAATTACCGCCCGCATGGATGGCCGGGCGGATCGCTATGAACAACATTTGTCCCGTAAACTCGGTATTTCCACCAAAGAGCGGGCGGTGCTCTGTGTGCTGATGCTACGTGGCGCACTGACGCTCAATGAAATCCGTATCAACACAGGCCGCATGGTCAGCTTTGACAGCGCCGATGCGTTGCAGACATTGCTGCAATCATTGATGGATCGTGATGATGCTTTGCTGGTTCTCATCCCGCGCACTGCAGGGCAACGCGAAGATCGTTATGCGCATCTGCTATGCGGTGAACCGGAGATCGAAGTAGCAGCGAAAGGGGTTGTCGGCGCGACCGGCGGCAGCAAGGATGAAACAGACCGGATCGCCCGGATGGAACAGGATATCACTGATTTGAAAGAAGAGGTAAAGCAACTCCGGAATCTGATAGAAATCACTGGTCTGTCTGCATAAACCGTTCGATGCGTGTTTTGATCTGATCGCGCACGCAGCGAAATTCAGCCATAATTTCTTCTTCACTTCCAATAGCCTTGGCAGGGTCGGAAAAAGGCCAGTGTTCTCGTTTTCCGGCAATAGAAAATGCCGGGCAGTGAGCATCTGCATGATTGCATACAGTCACCAGCAGATCCAGTGACGCCAAGATATCAGAGTTGATTACTTCCGACGCCTGGCCAGAAATATCGACGCCGGCTTCCCGCATTACAGTAATAGCACGCGGGTTTTTGCCATGCGCTTCAATACCGGCTGAAAACACCTCGTAGTGATCACCAGCCAGTTGTCTCAGCCAGCCTTCGGCCATTTGCGAACGACAGGAATTACCAGTGCATAAAAATAACACCCTTTTTTTTGTCATTATAGAACTCCTTTGCTGATTCCGGATTCATACCAGTCTTTTGTACGATTGACGATATTGGCGACCGAGAGCATCACTGGCACTTCGACCAGTACGCCGACCACTGTGGCAAGCGCTGCGCCGGATTCGAAGCCGAACAGGGCAATGGCGGTAGCCACGGCCAGCTCAAAGAAATTGGATGCACCGATCAGTGCCGATGGCCCTGCAATGCAGTGAGCCACGCCCAGCTTGCGATTAAGCCAGTAGGCCAGAGCCGAATTAAAATAGACCTGAATGGTAATTGGAATGGCCAGTATCAGAATGACCAGCGGTTGTGACAGAATCTGTTCGCCCTGAAATCCGAATAGCAGAATCACTGTTAGCAGCAGTGCGGCCATCGAAACCGGATTTATCATATGCAATACATCATCCAGTCTGTTTTTGGCCAGCAGAATGTTGCGGGTGATATAGGCCAGAATGACCGGAATCACGATGTATAACAGCACAGAGAGAAATAACGTATCCCACGGCACGCTGATTGATGCCACACCGAGCAGCAGGCCGACAATCGGAGCAAAGGCAAAGATCATAATCATATCATTGAGCGCCACTTGGCTTAATGTGAACTGGGGATTGCCACCCACCAGTCGCGACCAGACAAATACCATCGCCGTGCAGGGCGCAGCGGCGAGCAGAATCAGCCCGGCGATGTATTCAGGGATTTTATCTGCGGCGAGCAGGGGGGCAAATAAATGCCCCAGAAACAGCCACCCGAGCAGGGCCATCGAAAACGGTTTGACCAGCCAGTTGATGCCAAGGGTTACCCCGATACCACGGCGGTGATGCCACACTTCATGCAGGGCGGCGTAGTCGATCTTCAGCAACATGGGGAAAATCATGGCCCAGACCAATACGGCGACCGGCAGATTAATGTGCGCCACTTCTATACCGCCCAGTGCATGGAAAATAGTCGGAAAAAATGACCCCAGTCCAATCCCGGCAACAATACATAAGAACACCCACAGGGTAAGATAACGGGCGAACAACCCGATGCTATTCTGATTTTCTGATGACATGATAGCCCCCATATTTACCCATATTAAGCTAACTATATCCGCATATGCGGATATAGTCAACTAAAGAGATATTCAGCTTATGGTTTTCAAACGGGATGTTAGCAGGATATTTTCTTTACGCGTTTAAGGTCTTTGGCCAGTACGGGTTCGATCCGGTTTAATGCTGCGAGTTCATTGATGATAGCGGCATAGGGGCTGTCATCTCCAATACCGAGCCGATAATGCACCCACGATTTATCTCTGCGACCGATCACCAGCCCGGCATTGCGCAGGGTATTCAGGTGCCGGGAAATACTGCTTTGTGGTAGTTCGAACACTTGCATAAAGTGGCAGACGCATAACTCATCTTTACGGGTGAGCAGGTGAATGATGCGTAAACGGATCGGGTCGGCCAGGGCCTTGAAGAACGTGACCGAAGGCATCGGTATATCCGGGTTTGAGAGAGAGGAAGGGGAGCCGGTCATGTCGATAAGTGTGGCGCGCTATTGGCAGAAATTCAATGTTGGAAAATTTTCAAGGTGCGCAAAATATTTTACTGACAGAATTTATTCGCACTGATACTCAGCCATGCACCTTCGAGCAGCCCGGCATCGACAACGATCATCTCATCATAATCCCAGCGATTCATAATGGTTTCGACAATCGCTAACCCTGCAACAATCAGATCGCCACGACCTGCTTCAATGGTTCGAATTGTCTGACGTTGTGTATGGTGCATGGATAGTAAACGATCACGCAGTGCTTCAAATGCAGGGCGTGACATACAATGATTATTAATGATGGCGGCATCATAGGGACTTAAATCGAGTTCGGTAGCGGCCAGCGTCGTGACGGTTCCGGCGGTGCCGACGAGTGTGGCAGGTGGCTGATTATCGCCCCAGAATTTTTCTACTTCATCTAAATGCAAATCGGCGGCAGCGAGCATGGCGCTATAATCGTATGGCGATGGCGGATCGGAATGTAAATGCGCTTCGACCAGTCGCACCACACCCATTTTGCGGCTGATGGCATCGCGGCAAACGCCGTTCGCCGCACGGATAAATTCGGTGCTGCCACCGCCGATATCAAACAATAACATATCTTGCCGCGTACATTCCGGCAGTACGGCGGATGCGCCGCTCATCGACATGGTTGCCTCAGTCTCTCCGCCGATAATGTGAATATCAATGCCGGTTGCAGTCTGCACGGCATCACGGAATATTGCGCCGTTTTCCGCTTCCCGCATGGCTGCGGTGGCCGTGGCGGAGACGTGATCGGGCGATACCTGATATTCTTTCAGCAATGCTGCGTAATCGACAAAAGCCTGCATGGCGCGCTGCATGGCGGCTTCGGCCAGACGGCCAGAATGATGCAGACCTTCGCCAAGCCGGATGATGCGATGGGTGTAATGAATGGTTTGCCACGGTGTAGTCGCGCTGGATTTTGCAGGCTCGGCGATCAACAGGCGAAAGGTGTTGGAGCCGATATCAATGGCGGCGAAACGGTGATCAGACATGCTATTTTTCTACCTCTTTATGGTTGCGGGCGACGTCAACATAATGAGCGGCGGAACGCTGCAGAAATGATTTTTCTTCATCACGTAATTCGCGAATTTCACGCGCTGGTGATCCTGCATAAAGGTAGCCGCCGCGTAATATCTTGCGTTCTGTTACCAGCGAACCGGCAGCCAGCAAACAGCCGGCTTCAAGCACGGCCTGATCCATAATGATCGAACCCATGCCGACCAGACAAAAATCCTGAATTTCGCAACCGTGCAGAATTACCCGGTGGCCGACGGTGACATCATTGCCGACGATGCACGGGGAAACGCCATCGCTGGTATGCAGCAGGCAATGATCCTGAATATTGGAGCGTTCACCCACGACAATATCGTGCACATCGCCGCGCAATACGCTCTGATACCAGATGCTGGCATCAGCACCGATCGTCACGCGCCCGATAACATCAGCCGATGCGGCGATAAAGGCGGACGCGGCAATGTCGGGATTCCAGTGGAGATACGGTTTAATCATGCCGGTCGCTCCCT
>CAZDFL010000102.1:0-5465 GCA_964504835.1 uncultured Zetaproteobacteria bacterium | reverse complement strand
GGACATCGGCTCCATATAAATCAAGAACTTACAGCATTTATGATTTTATGAATCCGGTAATCTGTGCCAACGAGCAGTGTTTCAAGGCAATCACGCGCACTTACTATCTACTGCAATAGTCCGTTCAGTATTGGTAACTTCGATCTCTCAAAACGCAAAGTTACGCGATATCCAACCATCAGGATTTGGCTCCATCTACACAAAAAAAGCCCACCGTTAGGCTAGGGCTTTTGGTATATCTCTGTATGTGTCGCTACGTTTCGTAAGGTTGCTACGCCTTCTGATAGGCTGAATGTTATCCTATAGCTTATATTCACCCTTGCTGACCAGATGCCTTTGTAACCCGTTACTTTTTCAATGTGTCTGCCAGCAGGTATTGGCTTGGATAAAAGATCATGCAAGACATCGTTCACTTTACCCCGGATAGCCGGGGTAAGTTTCCTGTATGCTTTTTTAAACCGATTGCCACTTTCAATCTCATTTATGCAAGGGGTCGTAACCACCGGCTGTTACGACGCTAAAGATTCTATCAGGGAGTCAGCATCTTTAAACGTCTTACGTTCTTCGCTCACTGAGGCGTTATGCTCCAATATCGCCCAGCGCAGATCACGCATGCAATCGTGCAAATCCTGAAGCGCATCAAGGGCGCGACTATATTCATCAATCACACTTTCTTCGTTATGACCAAATAACTGCGGATCTACAACTGCGGCTTTGCGTTTACTTTTCATTGTCTTAAATGCAAGAGACAAAACCATTTCAGCTTTTTCCAACACATCAACGCAAAACCCACTAGCGTCAATTGATTCAGTCAAATCTAAAGTCTTAATGTTTTCCAGTATGCCATAAGCAACTTTGGCAGAACCAGACCAGTTGCGCTGATACTTAACAAGAGTATCAACCGTGGTATCAACAGCCCGAAGAATATCTAGGCTTGGTGTGGTATCAACAACCTCACAAAAACCATATAGCTGATCTAAACCTGAGGATGCCATTGAATGATAAGCATGTAAACTTTGCATGACCAACCTCCTTTCGACTTTCTTACTTATAGCGAACTATGCAACACATGGCAACACAGAACAACACGGCATAGGACAAGTACGTATGCATTCTCAATACGATTGCAGCATAAACAATGCCGCCTTGGGAAATAACCAAACTTTCCGCTTGGCTCCGAATGTACAAAAAGATCGCCACAACGGGCAGTCTCTTCTGGCCCTTGATTGTTGCAAAGGTGGTTAAACCCTCCTTAGCATTTCGATATATGATATTTGTCCTGAGCTTTTAAGTTCCATATCTCGTCCAGCCAGCAGGTAATCACGCGCATGTGACGTCTGGCACTGTTATCTTCTTAATGCTGCAGCAGCATTCCCACCATAACATTCTGGAGGGAATCACAAATGGAATACGATATCACTATTTCAGTAATCACTTTGGCTGGTTTTTACATTGGCAGCAGCTTGATCTAGTCCAGACTAGGAATGCTCGGTCAAGGCGCGAAGCTTGCGGGATAACACCATAAAATCCTGCCAGCTTTTGTGCTTTTGCTGCGGCGAACGCAACAAATAGGCCGGATGATAGGTTACCCACGCCGGAATGCCGTTATAATCATGCCAGCGTCCGCGTAATGAACCCAGTGGCGCATCGCTTTCCAGCACTGTCTGGGCTGCAACCCGACCCAGCAGGCATAACATTTTAGGCTGCAACAGGTTTAATTGTTGTTCAAACCAGAGGTTGCAGGACTGAACCTCATCCACCTTTGGGTCACGATTATTGGGCGGGCGACATTTGATGGTATTCATAATATAGATTTTTTGGCGATCCAGTTCGATGGCACTCAGCATGCGATCCAGCAACTGCCCGGCCCGGCCAACAAAGGGCTCTCCCTGAATATCCTCATCACGACCGGGCGCTTCGCCGATAAACACCAAGTCAGCTTGCGCATTACCTACGCCAAATACGACATTCTTACGCGTATCGGCAAGACCACAAAGCCGACAGCTGGACGCATCCTGTGATAATTCATCCAGCGTCTTTAATGTTTGGGGCGCTGCTTCCACAGAGGCAACAATGTCAACAGGTTGCGCTAATGTTGTGGGCGTCTGAACAGGCCCATCAGTCAATAGCTCACCTATTTTTTTGTCCCCGGAAGCAAGAAGGGAAACCGGCGTCTGCACGCCGATTTCCCTTAAATACGTTTCGAGAAAGACTTCGCTTTCTGGCAAGGCTGAACTAGCCGAGCAGCGAATCTACGTTGGTTTCAGAACCGAGATAAACCGGCACGCGCTGATGCAATGCTTCCGGCTCGATATCCAGCACGGCAATGCCTGCACTCATCGATTTACCACCAGCCTGCTCCATAATAAAGCCCATCGGAATGGCTTCATACAGCAACCGCAGCTTGCCGGTTTTGTTCTTCGGGTCAGCCGGATACAGAAAAACGCCGCCCTTGAGAATCGTGCGGTGCATATCGGCCACCATGGCACCAACATAACGCATACCCAAGCCAGTTTCGACTTTCATGCGGCGCAGATTGTCGCCCATGCCATCCAGCCATTTATCCTTGTTGGACTCATTGACGGAATAGTAACCACCGGTTTCCGGAATACGCATATCGGCATGGCTTAATTCAAAACGCGCCACAGCCGGGTTGAAGGTGTAACCATGCACACCATCACCAACCGAACAAACCAGCATCGTAGATGGACCATACAAGACATAACCTGCTGCAACGACATGGCGACCGGATTGCAATGTATCGGATACATGCGGACGTTCTGAATTCGGCGTTTTGCGTTTCACGATAGAAAAGATGGTGCCAACCGGCCCATCCACATCAAGGTTGGATGATCCATCAAGCGGATCGACCAGCACCAGATAATCGGCATGTGTATATTCTTCGATCACCAATAACTCTTCCTGTTCTTCGGAACCTACAGCGCAAACAAAACCCGTTGAGCGCATCTCATCCAGAAAAATTTCATCGGAGAGCACATCCAGCATCTGCTGCTGCTCTCCCTGCACATTCTCCCCGCCAGCTTCTCCCAATGCGCCGCGAAAAACAGCTCCGCGTAACACGGCTGCAATTTCTATCGCAGCGCGACCAACGCCCTGGATGATCGGCATCATGGTAGATCCATTGTCGCCTTGTGTAGCAATATTATTCAACGTTACTGGCATATTCCTCTCCCTGTATTTGTGTGGATGAATTCCAAAAGCGACGGCATGCTAGCAATTTTACGCCCAATATACAAAAAAGCATTTCAAGCCAAGCATCATTGCTTGCATACCGGGTTATTTCCGCAAATTCATCAACAGATGTTGATGAATCCCGCCAAAGCCGCCATTGGAAAGGATCAACACTTCATCGCCTGATCTGGCACCCTGACAAACATAGTCAATCACAGCATCAGCATCAGCCAGCAGAAGTGCATGACTGCCTGCGGCTTCGCGATCCATCGCTTTGCTATTTATTTCATCACAAACGACCCCCGCATCAAGCATCTCACCCGGTAGCAGGTTGCGATCTGAAGCTGGCACAAAGACCACTTCGTCAGCGCCCTCAAAGCAGTCTGGCAAACGATCCTGATGAATGCGCGTCCGCATCGTATTGGAGCGCGGCTCCACGATGACCCATAATTTGCCGTTGTTACCATGCCTGCGCATGCTGGCTTTGGCGGCGGATACCATGCCTGCAATGGCGGTTGGGTGGTGGGCGAAATCATCAAACACTTTAATACCGTTAGCCTCTCCCACCAGCGTCATGCGCCGCCGGATGCCTGAAAAAGATGCTAACGCCTGCGCGATAATCGTTGCATCCACATGCAAGGCTGTTGCCGCAGCCGCTACAGCGCAGGCATTGGCAACGTTATGCACACCAATCATAGCCCATTCGACATCCATGATGAAATCACCATGCCTGTATAGCCGAAAGGATGACCCATCTTCCTCAATCGATTCCCATTGCCATTCGGCCTGTGTGCCTCCAAACCGGGCAAAGGAGACTACCGGCGTCCAGCAGGCACGCGTTAATACATCGGAAATATTCGCATCATCGGCATTGGCTATGATTGTCCCACCACCTGGAACGGTGCGGATCAGATGATGGAACTGGGTTTTAATCGCCTCCAGATCGGGAAAAATATCGGCGTGATCATATTCGAGATTATTCAGAATCAGGGTGCGGGCATGGTAGTGTAAAAACTTGCTGCGTTTATCAAAAAAGGCGGTGTCGTACTCATCGCCTTCCAGTACAAATGCATCACCCTTACCAATTCTCGCGCCACCACCAAAATCTTCCGGCACGCCGCCAATTAAAAAACCGGGCGACTTGCCCGCTGTTTCCAGCACATGCGCCAGCAAAGATGAGGTTGTAGTTTTGCCATGCGTGCCAGCCACAACCACAGCATGACGATGCGGCAGGATATAATCGCCGACAAATTGAGGCCCGGAACAATAAGGCAAGCTCCTGTTCAGGATCGCTTCCACTTCGACATTGCCCCGGCTCATGGCATTACCAATCACGCAGATATCGGGTTCAGGAAGCAGATTCGCCGCATCAAACGGCGCAATAGCGATACCCAGCCCGGCCAGATAATCGGACATGGGTGGATACACGCCGACATCGGAACCGGTCACCTGCCAGCCCTGAGATTTGGCCAGCGCAGCAATCGCGGCCATAGCTGTGCCGCAGATACCAAGAATATGTATATGTTTACCCATACCGAAGTGAACCACAAAGGTCGCCACAGACAAAGTTATTCTTTGTGACTGTATAAATCCTTGCGTGTCAAAGGCAATTCAGAAAATCCCCTTGCGGCATGTTTGGAGGCCACAACCTGATACACATGCGTAGACCCTTGCTTGAACGCAATCGCCACGCCGGCAAGGTAGAGCAGCCATAAACGATATTTTTCCGGGCCAACATGCTCAATGGCCTCATCACGATGAATCACCAGCGCATCATGCCAAATTTTGCACGTGCGGGCATAATGCTCCCGCCAGCCTTCAACATCGTGTATTTCAAAACCGGCCACCTGCATAAAATCCACCGTATGACCGATACTATCCAGCCCGGAACCGGGGAAAATATACTTTTGTAGCAACTTTTGCTCGGGTCGCATACGCCGCCAAACCTTGCGGCTGGCCTTGGCCCTGCGGGCAATGCCATGATTCAGCAAAATGCCCCGATCGCGCAGCAATGAATAAATCTTACCGAAATAATTGCTCATATTATCGAGCCCGATATGCTCAAACATGCCGATGCTGGATATTTTGTCATAACTGCCGGTCAGGGTTTGGTAATCACGCAATTCAATCGTCACCCTGTCTTGCAAACCCAATCGTTTGATCTTTTCCTGAGCGAAATCATGTTGCGTCTGTGACAATGTCACCCCGTGCGCTTCAACCCCATAATGCTGCGCAGCATGACATACCAGAGCGCCCCAACCGCAACCGATATC
>CAZDFL010000101.1:0-5551 GCA_964504835.1 uncultured Zetaproteobacteria bacterium | reverse complement strand
ACCAGATAACGCACCGGATCGGTGGACAGGGTCCACAGCGCATCAATCTGTTCGGACACGCGCATGGTGCCCAGTTCCGCTGCAAATGAAGCGCCGACCCGACCGGCCACCATCAGGCCAACCAGCACCGGCCCCAGCTCGCGCAGCATGGATAAGGAAACAACGGTGGCGATCATGCTTTCAGCGCCAAAGCGGTGAAAAGCGACCCAGGATTGCAGCGCCAGCACCATGCCGGTGAATACGGCAGTCAGCAGTACCACCGGCAGCGATTGCACCCCGACTTTTTCACACTGGTGGATGATCAGGGAGAAAAACCATGGTGGTTTATGCAGGCGGCTCAGAATCTTGCCCATCAACAGCGGATAAAGGCCTATGCTATAGGCTATGCGCTGAACGGCAGCTCCAATCGCTTGCAGCGCCTGCATCAGCCGGAATACTCCGCCATACGCTGCACACGCGCACCCACACCGGTGAACAGCGTATAGCTGATCGTATCAATCGAGGCGGCCACATCATTGGCCAGAATATGTTCACCCCAAAATTCCACAGCATCTCCCGGATGGATATCTATATCTGTTACGTCAACCATAGTATAGTCCATACAGACACGCCCGACGATGGCGAGCTTCTTTCCGGCGAAAAAAGCATGCCCGCGATTGCTCAAAGCACGCGGCAGACCATCGGCATAACCCATGCTGACAACGGCGATGCGCATGGCCTTGTCCGCCCTGAATGTTGCACCATAGGAAACCTGTGCTCCGGCAGGAATATCCCGTATTTGCATTACGGCTCCGCTCAATTGCATGACGGGCTTGAGCCCAAGCGGTTGGTTGGGGATCGGCTCGGAGCCGTACAAGGCAATGCCGGGGCGCACTACATCCAGGCTGTGTTCAGGCATGCTCACCATGCCGGCGCTGTTGAGTAGCGATGCAGGCAGTTGGGGAGGCGACAGATCTTTCAGCAGTTGCATGAATTGCTCTGCCTGCTTTCGGTTGAGCAGGTGTTCCGGCCTGTCGGCGCAAGCCAGATGTGACATGATGCCGCGCACTTTGATGTCGGCTTTCTGGCACTGGTCGATCAGGGTTTTCGGCACCTGTGCGCCGAGCCTGTTCATGCCGCTATCCACCTTGATCCAGACTGAACCGGAAAAGCCTGCGTGCTGCAACATATCCATTTGTTCCGGCGCAGTGATTGCCGGGCTAAGTACGGCCTTGGCAGCCAGCGCTGCTTCTTCCCGATCAAAAATACCCGACAGCAGCGTGATTTCCGAATCATAGTTTTTATCTTCATAACCCAGTATGTCGCGCAGTTTGGCTCCTTCTTTCGCATCGGTTACGCCAAAGCAGCGGCAGCCTGCCTCAAACAGGGTTGGTGCGATCAAGTCAAGCCCGTGTCCGTAGGCGTTGGCTTTGACAATCGCCATGATTTGGGCAGTACCAGCTTGCCGGGTTAGCAGTTGGTAATTGTGCTGCAAGTGATGCAAATTTATTCGGGCAAAGGCAGGGCGGCTCATAGTCTGAATCATGGCTGTTTTTATTCTCCCGTCAAAGTGGGACACTGGCTTGGGAAAACGTATGTAATCAAAAGGACAGGTATTGCGACAGATCCCCGAAACAGATGGGGATGCCATGTTCAATGATGTTATCGGAAATCTTTACGGCGGCTTGTCAGCACTGCTGCTGATTTTGTTTGTTATTTTATTGTTGACGCTGGTGGCGATGTTTGTCGCAGATATTAGCCAGAGTCGCAATGCGGTGCGGCGTAATTATCCGGTAATCGGACGCTTTCGCGGCCTGTTTGAGCATCTGGGTACATTTTTCCGGCAATACTTTTTTGCCATGGATCGTGAGGAAATGCCGTTTAATCGCGCCCTGCGCAACTGGGTTTATCGCGCCGCCAAAAATCAGGACAGCACGATTCCATTCGGTTCGACGCGTGATGTGAATCCGGTCGGCAGTATCTCGTTTGTCAATTGCCCCTATCCGACGCTGGATGTCGATGCCGTGCCAACGCAGGCCATGATTATCGGGCCGGATTGCGCGTCCCCGTTTGAAGCAGGCAGCCTGTTTAATGTTTCCGGTATGAGTTACGGGGCGCTGTCCAAAGTGGCGGTGCAGGCGCTCTCAGGCGGGGCGGCCAAAGCCGGTTGCTGGATGAATACCGGCGAAGGTGGATTATCGCCGCATCATCTGTCGGGCGGTTGCGATATTGTGATGCAGATCGGCACGGCCAAATACGGCGTGCGCGATGAGGACGGGTTGCTGTCGGATCAGAAACTGCGTGAAGTCGCAGCCATTAAGCAGGTCAGAATGTTTGAAATCAAGCTCAGTCAGGGTGCCAAGCCGGGCAAGGGTGGTATTTTGCCGGGTCTGAAAGTCACAGATGAAATCGCTTCCATTCGCGGTATACCGGAAGGCGAAGACTCAATCAGCCCGAACCGCCATGTGGAAATCGATAGTCCGGGCGAGTTGTTAGACATGGTCGCGCGTATTCGCGAAGTCACCGGCAAACCGGTCGGATTTAAACTGGTACTGGGCGGCTGCGGGGCGCTGGATGCCTTGTTCGATGAAATCAAACGGCGCGGCAATCAATCCGCGCCGGATTTTATTACCCTCGACAGCGCTGATGGCGGCTCGGGCGCGGCACCACAACCATTAATGGATTTTATGGGCATGACGCTGAAAGAGAGCCTGCCGATGTTGATTGATCATCTGGTCGGTTACGGCTTGCGTGACCGGGTGCGGGTGATTTGCTCGGGCAAGCTGATTACGCCCTCGGGCGTGGCGTGGGCCTTGTGCATGGGCGCGGATTTTATTGTATCGGCGCGCGGGTTTATGTTTGCGCTGGGCTGTATTCAGGCCATGCAGTGCAACAAAAACACCTGCCCGACCGGCATAACCACGCATCAGAAACGCTTGCAGCGCGGCCTCGATCCGCAAGACAAAGCAATAAGAGTGGCGCATTATGTGGAAAACATGCGGCATGATGTCGGCGTGATTGCACATTCCTGCGGCGTCAAACACCCGCGCCAGTTGCAGCGCCGCCATGCGCGCGTGGTGACCATGGATGGCAGCAGCACCGGGTTGCATATCATTCACCCTGAAACTGAAATCGGTTTCCCGCATGGAAAGGAGTAATATATGACAGATGTTGAACATTTTCCGTTAATGATTGCCGATGCGGCTGAAGTGAAAGCTGAAGGCAAACCGCTGGAGGTGAAATCCCCTTACGATGATCACCTCATTGCTACAGTCGCAACAGCCAATGCGGCAGCCGTGGAGTCAGCGTTGACTTGCGCCAGTCGGTTGTTCGCTGATCGGGGCGGGTGGATTCCCGTCGATCAACGCATCGCCACGCTGGAGCGCATGGTTGAACTGTTGAAAGAGCAGGCCGAAGCGCTGGCGTTGGGGGCAGCGCTGGAAGGCGGTAAACCGTTGACAGATTGCCGCATCGAGATGGCTCGTTGCATCGACAGTATTCGTCTGTGTATCAATACGCTGCGCACCGATGCGCCGCATCCGCCGCTGATGGGGGTGAATGCGGCCTCGAAGAACCGCGTGGCGCTGATACAAAAAGAACCGATTGGCGTGGTGGTGGCGGTCAGTGCTTTTAATCATCCGCTTAATCTGATTGCGCATCAGGTTGGCCCGGCCATTGCGGCGGGCTGCCCGGTGATTGTTAAGCCTGCCGGAGATACACCGTTGTCGTGTTTGCGGCTGGTGAAGCTGTTTCATCAGGCCGGTGTGCCGAAGGGGTGGTTGCAGTGTGTTGTGCCGGAATCGAGGCAACTGGCCGAGCGGCTTGTAACCGATACGCGGGTGGGCTTTTTCAGTTTTATTGGCAGTGCGACAGTCGGTTGGTCGCTACGCTCAAAACTGGCGGCGGGCACGCGTTGCGCGCTGGAGCATGGCGGCGTGGCGCCGGTGATTGTCTGTAAGGATGCCGATATCAACCAAGCACTGCCCGGATTGATGAAGGGAGCATTCTACCATGCCGGTCAGGTATGCGTATCGGTGCAACGCGTATTTGCGCATGCATCCGTCGCCCGCGAACTGGCGGACAAAATGGCGGCACAGGCCAGAGGTTTGATTGTGGGTGATCCCGTATCCGATCAAACCGAAGTCGGGCCGCTGATTCGGGCGAGGGAAGTTGAACGCGTCGATTTGTGGGTGAAAGAAGCGGTGGCAGGCGGCGCTGAACTGTTAGGTGGCGGCGCTAAACTGGATTACCACTGTTATGCGCCGACGGTGCTGTTCAATCCACCGTATGACGCCAGCGTTTCGACGCGCGAGGTGTTCGGCCCAGTCGTGTGTATATATCCGTTTACAGAACTGGAAGCGGCTATTGCAGAAGCCAATAGTTTAGACGTGGCATTTCAGGCTTCGGTCTACAGTCGCAATCTGGATGCGGCGCTGGGTATTGCCAATCGATTGGATGCCTCAGCAGTAATGATTAACGATCACACCGCCTTCCGGGTGGACTGGATGCCCTTTGCCGGCTTAAAACATTCCGGCCTCGGCGTGGGCGGCATTCCGTTTGCGATCAGAGATATGCAAATCGAAAAAATGACCGTCATTCATTCCAGTGCAATTTAAAAGCATTCACCACGAAGAGCACGAAGGACACGAAGAAGTTCAAATATTCAACGCAGTTATAATGCATGTTTCCTTCGTGCTCTTCGTGTCCTTCGTGGTGAAAAACAGGAGTCATATATGAATACAGCACAATTGTTGGTGCGGTGTCTGGAGGCGGAAGGTCTTGAGTATATCTTTGGCGTACCGGGCGAAGAAAATGCCGATTTTATGATGGCATTAGAACAATCGGAATCGATTCGCTTTATCCTTACCCGGCATGAGCAAGGCGCGGCATTTATGGCCGAGGCTTATGGTCGTCTCACAGGCAATCCAGCCGCTTGTCTGGGCACATTGGGGCCGGGAGCAACCAATCTGATTACCGGTGTGGCCAATGCGAATATGGATCATGCGCCCATGCTGGTGCTGACAGGGCAGGGGGCGACAACCCGATTGCACAAGGAATCGCATCAGATTATGGATGTGGTGAGTATGTTTAAGCCGGTGACCAAGTGGGCGACCTCGATTCGTCATCCATCCGCCGTGCCGGAGATTGTGCGCAAGGCGGTGCGTCTGGCGCGGGGAGAAAAACCGGGCGCATGCCATATCGAATTACCCGAGGACGTGGCTAAAATCACCACCGATGCTACGCCCATGCAGCCCCATCGTTATCGTCGTCCGGTGGCCGATTCGCAGCAGATTGAAGCTGCCTTTTCGATGTTGAGAAAGGCCAAACGGCCCGTTATTCTGGTCGGCAATGGTTGTGTGCGTCACGATGCCAGCCGTGAATTGCGCCGTTTCTGTGAGGTCACCGGTATCGGTGTCATCAACACGTTTATGGCCAAGGGATGTGTGGCTGCCGATGCCGATTATTGTCTGTATACGATTGGTTTGCAGGCCAGAGATGTGGTTTCCTGCGCACTCGATGCAGCCGATCTGGTGATTACGCTGGGTTATGACATGGTCGAATATCATCCGCA
>CAZDFL010000100.1:0-5611 GCA_964504835.1 uncultured Zetaproteobacteria bacterium | reverse complement strand
CTCTATATCTGGTACCGCTCTTTTTGCGAGAGTAGAATTGATATGGAGGGTATATCCCAATGAAAAAAATAATGATGACTATGGTTATCGGTGCTTTTACCTTTGTGGGTACGCTCGCATTCTGGGCGAAAGATGCTGATGCCATTCCGGTCTTTGCCCGGAAATACGGCATGGCGTGCAATTCCTGCCACACGATGTTCCCCAAGCTGAGCAAGATGGGTGTTGCATTCCGCGAACGCGGATTCCGCTTTGAAGCTGGTAAAGATGACTTGGACATGCAGAACGGTCCGGGTAAGAATGTTGATACAGGTGATGAATCTCCGGCAGCAGTATTTGCCAGTAACTTCCCGTTCACATTGAGAACGCAGGTAATGTATTCAGGCGCTGGCCCAATTTTGGCTGATGATCAGACCGTTGTGATGCCAGGTCATCGTATGGGTATGCTTGATGGCGCTCTGGTCAAGGATCCGGTTACCGGAAGATGGGAGACGAATCGTAAGATTGGCTTTGGTGAACTGGGTCTGATTTCTTCCGGTTCCTATGACAACTTCGCGTGGTGGATTGATGCCAACCAGAACGGTATCGGCATGGCGGAAGGCGTCTATTATGTCAATGACCTGCTCAAGATTCGTGCTGGCCGGGTTCAGAATGATGTTGGTTATGGTATGACTATGATGTCACGTCGCCCATTGGGTTTTGGCGCGGTTGACGCGGCTCAGATGGTTGGCGGCACCATGTTGATGATGGGTGATGGTATCAGCATCCATGGTACCACCGATGGTGATACCGGTGTGGGAACCTTGTACACACTTTCTGCGTTCACCTATGGCAAGAATGCCAATCAGTTAAACAGAACATCGAATGCAGTCTATGGTCGTCTGGCGCAGCAAATCGCTGACGATTATATCGTTGGTGTATATGGCTACCGGGCAACCAATTATGGTAGTGATGCGTTTGGCGGTGAGAATACCATGTTGATGGCGATGGGTATGATGAAGAATAGCGCTACGACAGCTAATGTGATGCAGTTCAAGAATGTAACCCGTTATGGTATCGACTTCGCATTAAACTATGGCGAGCCATTCCAGATCTGGGGTGCTGTTACCTTGGGTAATAACCGCAGCACATTTGCGGGCAATGAAAAGCTGGATGTTCGGGCTGTCACTGTTGTGGCCGAGTATATCGTGCAGGATGGTCTGTTGTTTGGTCTCAAATGGGATCAATCCCGTGTTGACCTGAAAATGAATGGCAATACAAAAGTGCGTCCAAAGACAACGAACAATATCACTGCCTACGGCTTGTATCAGTTGGCCCAGAATGTGCAGGGTTTCGTGACCTATACACATACGCAAAATCTGGTGACATCTATGTATGGGGGAGGCGGTAAAACTGGTGTAAAACAGCAGAACACACTCAATACGCTGATTGCCGGGTTTGATATTGCCCTGTAATACCTGATTCAAACGGGGGCTCAGAGAGAGCCCCCGTTTTTTTAACTCAATGGGGGTTAAAAATGCACACCAGGGACGGTATTTCATTTGGGTCTTTTATTGAAGATTCCATCAATTACCAGAACGAAGAAGTATATGCGTTGTATGCCATTATCTTCCTTGTCCTGGCTGTTATTTGTACGGGCTATTATCAATACACTCTGTTTGTTGACCGGAAAAGTCGGAAGGGCAGACATTGAACGCATTTTTTATCTTATTCCTCAGAGATGTTCTCTGGCTCATTATCATGGCTGTTATCGCCATACAATTGCACAAATAAAATACACCAACGAACGACGCAACGGAGGCTTGGTATGAACAGTTTACGGGAATCATTGGCGCATGTGTATCATGGCTTGGCCATGGCAGTACTGGCGCTTATTCTGGGAGCGCTTTGGGCCGCTTATATAGCCACCCACCATGAACAACTGCATGGCGGTTTTGAACAACAGGAAGCCGTCGCCAAAAAAGCTGAAATGAAACATCATATGCAGGAACTGGATATGTCCGGCATGACGATAGGCAATGCGCATGCCGCTGGCGCGGGCTCGCATGCTCACCATGAAGCATCCGCAGGTGGTGAAGAGACGACACACCAGCACAGCCACTCCGGCAGCCTGGCGACAGATGCAATGCAACGTCTGTTACGCGGCCACATTCATTTTATGGGCATTGGAATCATGGCCATCGTCATGCTGATTCTGGTTTCCATTACATCATTAAAATCATGTTGGAAAAAATTATTTGGCTGGACCTTTGGTTTGGGCGCGCTGCTCTATCCACCCGCATGGATTCTTATGGGCTTTCGCACGGTTGAATTTGGGCCGCAAGGGGCGGAAGCGAGCGTGCTTTGGTTATTCGGCCCGGCGGTTGGCTTGTTGATCGGTTCACTTATTGCTTTGTTTGCCGTGATGGCTTTGGAAAGTATTGGTCTCAAGGAAAAGCCCCTGTTTGCATGGGCATTTGAGAAATAAGTATGCATTACTGATCAGCGCTTCTCTCGCAATCTGTTCAGGTCAAGGGCTTCGCACGACCTGACCCATGTGAAAAATGATTTGGCAGGGATAGGGTTGCCAGCATATGAATGTGCAGCCCAAGCAACTCCAAACAGACTTTCTGATTATCGGCAGCGGCGCAGCCGGTTTACTGGCGGCCAGCAGGCTGGCGCCATACGGGCAGGTGATGCTGGTGAATAAAGGTGAATTCCGGGATTCCAGCACCTGGAATGCGCAGGGCGGTATTGCCGGCGTGTCATCGGATAAAGATTCGTTTGAATCGCATGTGCAGGATACCCTGAACGCCGGCGCAGGCCTGTGCCATGAGGATGTGGTGCGTGCGATTGTCAGTCGCGGTACGTCAATTATTGAAGAGTTGGTAGAAATCGGCACCCGTTTTGATCATCGTCAGGGCGGTGAACTGCATTTGACCAAAGAAGGGGGGCATAGCAGTCGTCGAATTGCGCATGCCAAAGATGCCACCGGACGTGCCATTTCCGAGGCGCTGTTATCGCTGGTTGCTCCGCATCGCAATGTGCGAAGGCTGGAGCAGCATACTGCGATTGATCTGATTACCAGTCGGCGTTTAGGCCAAAACGATGAGCAGCAATGCCTTGGTGCGTATATTCTCAATCCGGTGGGCAAGGTGTTGGCCATTGCCGCCCGGCATACCATTCTGGCGACCGGCGGCGTCGGTAAAGTCTATCTCTACACCTCCAATCCGCATGCCGCTTCCGGTGACGGCATCGCCATGGCATGGCGGGCCGGTTGCTCGGTGATGAATCTGGAATTTATTCAATTTCATCCCACTTGTTTATTTCATCGGCAAGGCTCCAATATGCTATTATCCGAAGCGCTACGCGGAGAGGGCGCGCATCTGGTGGATCGGCAAGGGCGGCGCTTTATGTTTGATTATGATGAGCGCGGCGAACTGGCTCCGCGCGATATTGTCGCCCGTGCCATCGATCATGAAATGAAGAAGCAGGGCGCGGATTGTATGTATCTGGATGCCCGACCGGTCGGCGAAAAGGCGCTGGTGGATCAGTTTCGTAATATTCATGCCCGGTTACAGGAACTGGGGCTGGATATGACACAGGAACCGGTTCCCGTGGTGCCTGCGGCGCATTATCTGTGCGGGGGTATCCAGGCGGATGTGCATGGACGCACCGATATCGCAGGCTTATACGCGATTGGTGAAACAGCGGGCACCGGTCTGCATGGGGCGAACCGGTTGGCCAGTAATTCGTTGCTGGAATGTCTGGTGATGGCCGATTGTTGCGCTACCGATATATTAAAACAGCCGGAAACGCCGATTTGCCCGGTGCCGGTCTGGGATGAATCGGGCATTGTGCCGGAAACCGAACGCATCCAGATCAAGCAGAACTGGGATGAGATTCGCGCCACTATGGCCCATTATGTCGGCATTGTGCGTTCCGATGAACGATTACGGCGGGCTCGGCGCCGATTGCGCCTGATTCAGGAGGAGATCGATTCCTATTACTGGAAGCATCCGGTCAGTCGTGATTTGCTGGAATTGCGTAATCTGGCGCTAATTGCGGAGCTGATTGTACAGAGCGCCCAGCAGCGCCATGAATCGCGCGGCCTGCATTATTCCACCGATTATCCGCAAACAGACAAACGTGCACGGGATACAATCCTGTGGCCCGGCGATATATGACAGTCTGTGTCCATGCCCATATTCAGGGGCATGTGCAGGGGGTTGGCTTTCGTTATTATACGCAAATCGAAGCGCGAAAAATCGGTGTTTCTGGCTGGGTGCGCAATCAACCCGATGGCAGCGTCGAAGCAATGATCTGCGGGGAGACCGAACAGCTTGATGCCATGAAAATGTGGTTAAAATGTGGGCCGGGCTATGCGCAAGTTGAGCATATTGAATTTTCTGCTGGTTATTTGCCGGATAACTGCAATGATTTTCGCATTGTTTGAAAAAAGGAACAGTCAAAATATTTTCACCGCAGAGTACGCAGAGTTTCGCAGAGTAAAAACAATAAGAAAGGTTGCTTGATCGGTCGTTAGAATATCTCAAATTACGCCGCTGCATGTAATACTTTCATCACGATTTAATTTTTTTTCCTTTGACTTTACTCTGCGAAACTCTGCGGTGAAGGGTTTTGCTTTTGACTGGATTGATGGAGTTTGAATGAGCTATAGCGCGCAACAGCAGTTTGAGCATGAGCAGCCTGCCGGTACTGGCGTGCTGTTGACCAATCTCGGTACGCCGGATGCACCGACGACAAAGGCTGTGCGTGCTTATCTGAAAGAATTTCTGTGGGATCCGCGCGTGGTCGAGCAGCCGCGCTGGTTGTGGTGGCTGATTCTTAACGGCGTGATTCTCAATACGCGCCCGGCCAAATCGGCAGCGCTGTATCAATCGGTGTGGACGGTAGATGGTTCGCCGCTGCTGGCTGCAGGAAAGAAACAATGCGAAAAATTGCAGCAGGCTTTGCGCGAATCCGCAGGCGATGCTGTGCATGTCGAACTGGCTATGCGTTATGGCACGCCGTCCATTGAGTCCGGGCTGGAAGCCCTGCGTGAAAAGAACTGCCGAAAAATCATTATTCTGCCGCTGTATCCGCAATATTCAGCAACCACTACCGCTTCGACTTTTGATGCTGTGGCCGATGTATTTAAAACATGGCGGCGCGTGCCTGAGCTGCATCTGATTGATGCCTATCACAAGCATCCGGCTTATATCGCGGCGCTGGCCGATAGCGTGCGGGCGCACTGGGCTGAGCATGGCGAGTCGGAGCGTTTGCTGATGAGTTTTCACGGCATTCCCGAACGCTATTTCGAGGCGGGCGACCCGTATCCCTGCCATTGTCGCAAAACAGCATCGTTGTTGCGAGAGGCGTTAGGGCTGGATGAAGAGAGGGCGCAGATTGCGTTCCAGTCGCGCTTCGGAAAAGAGCAGTGGGTGCAGCCCTATACCGATGCCATGCTGAAGGAATGGGGTACGAGCGGCATTAAATCTGTTGACGTGATTTGCCCCGGTTTTGCCGCTGATTGTCTGGAAACGCTGCAAGAAATCGGCAGCGAAAATCGCGATTATTTCCTGTCCGCTGGCGGTGAACAATATCGCTATATCCCGGCTCTGAATGACAGCGC
>CAZDFL010000099.1:0-5634 GCA_964504835.1 uncultured Zetaproteobacteria bacterium | reverse complement strand
GCGCGATGCAGCATGGCGACCAGATGCAGGCTTTGCAGCTATTGGTCAATCAGGCGCTACTAACGGCAGCGCATGGCGCCAATTTGAAACTGGCCGGAAACAGGCAAGGTCAGGCGTTGCTAACCGAGGCCAGTGATTTGTTGCGCAGGGCGATGTCCGGCCCGGAAATGGCCATGATGCACAAGGGCGGCCAAAACATGTCCGCAGGCATGAAACGCACCCATGCCATGGGCGATGCCGCGTTTGATCTGGTCGGCTTGATGATGGCGTTATCGCCGGGGTCAGTCGATGCATCACTGCTGCGTCAAGCCAATGAAAGCCTGGCGATGGCGGCCTCTGCCGCCATAATAAAAGCACAGGCTGAATCGGCAGGTGATTTTAAAACGCCCATGCAAAAACATGCGGGGAATTTACTGATGCATGCCGGCCAGACATTCGCAGGACTGCCAGGAAATGGTGCATATCACACGCTGGTTGGCCGTTTATTGAAGATGTTGGGATCAGATGTTCACCCGGCACCTGACAAAAGCTGATTGTCGAGGGTAGAATAGGCAGTCATCATATTACAGGGAGGGGTTCATGTCGTCATTCTTTTCCAGACTAAAAACAGGTTTATCGCGCAGTAGAAATGCGCTGGCACAAATGGTACCGGGCGGCTCGGTGGATGCGCTGTCCGAAGAGGAATGGATTGATATCGAGGATGGTCTGATTATGGCCGATTGCGGCGGCGAGTTATCCGGCTCACTGGTGCAAAAAGCCCGCAAGCGGCGTGGCAGTTCGATTGAGGCGTTAAAATCTTCGATGCTCGAAATGATTCCCGAAACACAGTCGATCAATGAACCCTCATCCGGCCCGTTCGTCTTGCTGGTGGTTGGCGTCAACGGCACCGGCAAAACCACCACCATCGGCAAACTGGCCACCATGTTCCGACAACAGGGGAAATCGGTACTGATTGGCGCTGGCGATACATTCCGCGCTGCCGCAGTCGAACAACTGGCCGTCTGGGTCGAGCGCGCCGGTGCGGATATGGTGCGCCAGCACGAAGGCGCTGATCCGGCGGCTGTGGCTTTTGATACGGTGCAGCGCGGTCTGGCAAGAAACTATGATGTGGTGATTGTCGATACAGCCGGTCGGGTGCAAACGGACAAAGGCTTGATGGATGAATTGGCCAAAGTACGCCGCGTGATTAGCAAGGCATTTCCTGATGCGCCGCATGAAGTCTGGCAGGTCGTTGATGGCGGCACCGGCCAGAATGCGGTGGTACAGGTCGAAAAATTCCGCCAAGTGGCAGGCACCTCCGGCCTGATTGTGACCAAACTCGATGGCTCCGGCAAAGGCGGCATTGTGTTGCAATTATCGCATACATTCGGCTTGCCCATTCGCTATATCGGCGTTGGAGAAACACTGGAAGATTTAATGCCGTTCGATGCCGGGGAATTTATCGATTCGCTACTACCGGAGCATATCGGATAATCATTTGACGTTTTGGGTGACAGTGCCCTTTCAGGGAATACAGCACTGACTATCCAGGCTAGTGTATGGGCATGAAAATTCTTGTCAGGTTGCTCTTTATTGTTCTGATTGGTATCGGCGGCACCGTCACCTATATGATCAACTTCGAGAATGACTATATCTACTTCCCGGATCGGACACTGGTGCAGACACCACATAATGCGGGTCTTGCCTTCCGTGATATCAGCTTCAAAAGTGAGGACGGTATCACCTTGCACGGCTGGTATATGCCACATGCACACGCCCGCTTTACACTGCTACATTTGCATGGAAACGGTGGCAATATGAGTAATCGCATCAGTCAATATCGCCGCTGGCATGCGATGGGACTGGCAGTGTTCGCTTTCGATTATCGTGGTTACGGAAAGAGCGAGGGAACGCCGAACGAGGCAGGCTTATATGCCGATGCACAAGCTGCGTGGAACTTGTTAATACAGAAACGTGGCCTGAAGCCTGCTGATATCATCATCGCCGGGCGTAGTCTGGGCTGTGCGGTGGCAGCAAAGCTGGCAACAACAGTGAACCCCGCCGGGCTGGCGCTGGAAGCGCCATTTACCAGTATCCCCGATATGTCGGAAGCATATTATCCATGGTTGCCGCTACGCTGGTTTGTGAAAACGCAGCTTGATACCGAAGCTGCTGTGGCTGAATCGAAAGCGCCGCTACTGCTTATCAGCGCCGAATCAGACGAGATTATTCCCGATGGTATGGCTGATCGCGTATTCGCCGCACACTCCGGTCCGAAATTGCGCGGCAGGCTGGCCGGTGGTCACAATAATTTCGCTACTGTTTCAGAACGCCCCTATGTCAGGCTCTGGCTGCGTTGGTTGTATTCTTTGAAAGCACGTCAAGCCGCTCCGGCTCTATGGGTTGGCGACAGCCCCGCCGAAGGTGCATGAACTACCGCCCTTCGCGAATACGGGTGATTAACTCGGCAGGAAAATCAAGCCGCTGCATGTCGGCAATTAATGGTTCGATAGCATAATTCAGGGATATCATTTCGACCTTGAGCGTATCCGGGTAAAATACGGCGGCCTGAGCGCTGGCGATTCCGCCTCGCGCCTGACCGATCGAACCCGGACAGAGCAAAGCTGCATCCAACGCGGTTAAATCCACTTTCTCAGGACAGCGAAGCGACAACGGCCTGCCCCCTTCCATCGCATACAACCCCTGAATGTGTGAATGTCCATGCAAACAGATATGGATATCCGAGGCAGCCAGATAATCCAGATTGCGTTCTGATGTCATTTCATAGACATAGGCGTTGAAAAAGCTTTTATCCACCGGCGCACCATGCACTGCCATCCAGTTCTGTGACCGATAACGCACCGGCAGTTCGCCCAGCCATGCCCTGTCCGACGCATCCAGTTGCCTGATTGTCCAGTCAGCCATGCGTTTGGCCATCATCCCCATCGCCACACGCACATCGCCTTGATGGGCGACATAATGATCATGGTTGCCACGCAGACAGTAGATATTACGCTGGCGTATTAAATCTATGCATGCCTTTGGATTCGGGCCATAACCTACGACATCGCCGAGCATCAGATATTGGCGAATGCCTCGCCCGTCGAGCGCCGCCAGCACTGCTTCAAAGGCAGGCAGATTGGCATGCACATCCGCCAACAGGCCAATGGGTTCATGCCGTGCGAATAGTTCACGGGCAGTGTTTCCGATGGCGGCTGCAAATGTTGGACGCAAGGCATACATAAACGCCCGCTTCATCGGCTCATACTGACCCACGATCTGATCTTCAACACCGGCGCATACCATATCATCCGCTTCAGATGAGTATTGACTCAATAATGGTTTCAGATGGCGACCCAACTGACGCCATGCATCGACATCCAATGACAACCCGGCGGACTTTCTCAACCAGTTGGCCAACATGGCCGAGAATGATGTGAAATTATCCCAGCCATAAATGTCATCATCCAGATACACGATATGTTGCTCATGGATGGCAAAATTGGACAGCCCTTCATCGAGTCGCAGATTAAAACGGCAGGCGAAACCGATATAGCATTCCAACACCTTGCCCAGCATGGCGATGCATTCACTGGCTTGCAGTTTGGAAAAATCAATCCTGTGTAACGGATTCAGACGGGGTGTCACATTGGCCGTGCGCCAGCCATCATCCATTTTTATGGTCAGCCATGCCCGCTCAGGGTGATACAGTTGATAATCAATTTCTTTGGCCAACTGCAAGCCACACCATTTTTCTGCCATCGCCTGCGATGGGAATTTGCGACTGGTATTGATTTTCAAGACCTGCAATGCATCCGCATAAACACGCGTTTCCGGCTTGCCGGTAAATTCACCCTGATGCGATAATACCACGACATTGGCCTGCAAAAGCCGCTCAAGCCCAGCTTCATCCACAAAGGCTTTACCAGAACCAGCGTCTGAAATATTCCCGATTATCCTGATCTGCATGACTGACAGAACTACGTGAA
Organism: uncultured Zetaproteobacteria bacterium; assembly: GCA_964504835.1. Taxonomy (GTDB): domain Bacteria; phylum Pseudomonadota; class Zetaproteobacteria; order Mariprofundales; family Mariprofundaceae; genus Mariprofundus. Next base: position 1,666 of record CAZDFL010000099.1, on the reverse strand, counting down.
TCGGGCGCAGTCGTCAATTGATTCCAATCTGTCGTTCCGACCAGTGCTGCCGATCAGTTCAGGCATAGCGCAAGCAGTATTTGTACATCATGCAGCTTGAGGTTATATTATCTGCTTGCCGGAGGGGATTTTGCCAGAAACATCGACCATTACACTGGATATGCGCTTGCATAGCATACTCGAAGAAACGCGTATCGAGCATGGTATGCATTCATTATTACTGGCTGACCACAATGGTCTGCCGGTCAGCCATGCCGGTAATATTGCCCATGCGGGCATGTCGGCCATTGCGCCTGAACTGATCCGGGTTGGCGACCATGCTGTAAGGCTTGGTGAATACAAAAGCATCACCTGCGTGGCTCTGGTACTCGAAGACAGTCACCTGATGGTCATCAAGGATATTGAAGTCGATGGCGATATGTTTGTGCTGGTTATGGATACGCCATCCGTACCCAAAGGCATTCGCAAACTTCTGCGCCATTTGAGCAATCGCTTTGGCGAAGCCATGCAAGCGGATCGAGCGCCTGCGACATCAACAAAACGGGGAGAATAGATCATGGCAGATATTCTGTTTGAAAATGAAAATCATCGGTGCATCTTTTTCGAAGATTTTACTGAAGGTGAGATGGTTTCGGCCAACCAACACCTGATTATTCACAATGGCCGGGGCATGCTGCTCGATCCAGGCGGCCATAAAGTCTACTCCAAAATTTTCGCTGCCATGCCCGAACATCTGCCACCGTCAGCACTCGATTATCTGTTTTTATCGCATCAGGATCCGGACATCGTGGCATCCATCAATGGCTGGCTGATGATCACCGATGCCGATGCCTATATGCCGGCCATCTGGCGTCGTTTTGTGGCCCATTTCGGTGTTGACGGCAGCGTCATGGATCGCATGAAAGTCATTCCGGACGAAGGGATGCGGCTCGACCTGAATGGCTGCGAACTATTACTGATCCCGGCTCACTTCCTGCATTCAGCCGGCAACATTCATGTCTACGACCCGATTTCCAAAATACTGTTCTCCGGCGATTTGGGCGCAGCCCTCGTCGACTACCGCTTTGTTGATGATTTCGATGCCCACTGTGAACACATGATCGGTTTTCATAATCGTTATATGGCCAGCGCCACCGCCTGCCGATTGTGGGCCAAGATGGTGCGCAATCTGGATATCGAAATCATTGCCCCACAACACGGGGCGATATTCAGAGGCAAACCGATGTGCAATCAGTTTATTGATTGGGTGGCGACGCTCGAACCCGGAGCCGAAGCCATGCAGGACGTTTATAAATTACCAGCTTGAAGCATAAGTGCTAAAAACAAAACAGGAGGTTTTTATGGCCACAAAACAGGATAAAATCAATGCAGTACTGGACGAATTGAGCATGGCGACATCGGATATTCAGGGCATGGCTGTGATCAGTCCGGATGGCATGTTGATTGCCGATAAACTGGGCAGCGATCAGGGCGATGCGGCAGCAGCCATGGGGGCAGCATTGGGCAGTTTATCCAAACGGGTAACAGATACGCTCAAGGTAGGCGATTTTCAGGAAGTGAATATTCGCGGTGCCAATGCCGGTATTCTGTTATTTGATATCGAGCATCGGGCATCGCTGATTGTCACAGTTTCCCAACGCGCCAATCTGGGGTTGGTATTTCTGGA
>CAZDFL010000098.1:0-5650 GCA_964504835.1 uncultured Zetaproteobacteria bacterium | reverse complement strand
TATTGCCTCTATCCGGCCAAATATCCGCCCAAAATGGATAGCGTGGCCGAGGATTATTTGGCTCACCATTGCATTGGCTTTGAGGAAGTAGCGGGTAAAGGGGCTAAGCAGATTTGCTTTGATCAGGTGAGTATTGAAACAGCATTACCCTACGCCTCCGAAGATGCCGAGGTGTCGCTCAGGCTGACGCATGTGCTACGTGGCAAACTGGAAGCCGAGAATAGGCTCCAGCGCCATGATGATATTGAACTGCCGCTGGCCTCGGTGCTGGCCGATATAGAGTGGAAAGGGGCGCATATTGATGCCGCCAAACTGGGCGAACTCTCCGCCCGTTTTGGTGCACGGATCATGGAACTGGAAACAGAGATTCATAGTGCTGCAGGCGAAGCATTCAATATTCGTTCTCCCAAACAGCTGGGTGAATTGATGTTTGAAAAACTGGGCATTGCGGGCGGCAAGAAAACCAAATCAGGCCAATGGGCAACCGGGCAGGAGGTGCTCGAAAAGCTGGCTGATGAACATGAGGTGCCGCGTTTGATTCTGGAAGTTCGCCAGTTAGCCAAACTCAAATCAACCTATACCGATGCTCTGCCAAAACTGATCCACCCATGCACTGGCCGTGTTCACACCTCGTTCAATCAGGCGATTACAACAACAGGGCGGTTATCATCCTCCGATCCGAATTTGCAGAATATTCCAATTCGTAGCCACGAGGGGCGCGAAATCCGCAAAGCTTTTACTGCCGAGCCGGGCTTTGTGTTGATCGCGGCTGATTATTCGCAGATTGAATTGCGATTGATGGCGCATTTCTCCGGCGATGCCGTGCTTACGCAAGCGTTTTCCGATGGTGCGGATATCCATGCAGCCACTGCTGCCGTCGTCAATGATATTGATCTGGCTGATGTCAGCGGCGAGATGCGTCGGCGCGCCAAGATCATCAATTTTGGCATTCTTTATGGTATGAGCGCCTTCGGCCTAGCCAAACAACTCGGTGTTTCTCGCGGCGAAGCCAAGGATTTTATCGAAGCCTATTTTGCCCGCTATCCATCCGTACGTGGATTTATGGATGCTACGCTGTCGCGAGCGCGTCAGGATGCGTTTGTAGAAACGCTGCTCGGGCATCGTGTTTATGTGCCGGAAATCAACAGCAGCAACGGCATGCGTCGTGCTTATGCCGAGCGCACGGCGATTAATGCGCCGTTACAGGGCTCGGCAGCTGATATCATTAAAATCGCCATGATTCGGCTGCATCAGCGCTTAAAAGAAGAAGCGCCTGAAGCATCCATTATCTTGCAAGTGCATGATGAGTTGATAGTCGAAGCCCCGGCTGCACACAGGCAGGCTGTGGCTGCGATAATGGAGGATACCATGCAGACGGCAGTTGAGCTGAACGTACCGTTGATTGTGGATATCGGTTATGGCGACAATTGGTTTGAGGCGCATCAGTTATAACGGTATGTACGTCACTTTTTTTGCCGCAGATCCGGGCATGATGGCGCTGTGGTGGCATAGATGTTGCTTGCTTAATCTCAACAAAACCACGCAACATAAGGAGAGGCTAATATGGCTGCATATCTGAAAATGGAAGAATCGATCATTGATGCTGACTCATCCCTTAACAATGATTTGATGGGACTGTCTCTGTTGGCGCTGTTAATCAGCCCGTGGGCGGCGTTGGGACTGGCAATATCCATACTGGGATATGTCAGCTTATCGACAGCAGCAACGGTTATTTTCATGTCGGTACTGTTGGTGGCTACGCCAAAACTGCTGCAACTGTTACGCTCTCATTAAACCTGTCTGAGCGGAACTTTAGTGATGCTCGCCTTCCTGTTTCAATTCTCTGGCGAAAATTTCTTTATTTGAACTAATCAGAACAATTAGAATGAATGAATAAATAAATGTCGAAAGCATAATCACGCCAATCACGATCGCTTTAAACATTTCCAGATGTTCAAATGTAGAGGGAATCATCATCAGCATTACCACAGACAAGCCGCCCTTGATGCCAGCGAATGTCAGCACGCCCCACCAGCGGAAATTTACATTGGTCATTTTATTCGTCTGATTGGTCAGAATGGCAAACTTGGCCATCATGGCAGCGCGAATGACCGTTGTGGCCAGGAACATCACCAGAATTTCTGTCTTATATTGCCATAACAAATCAAGATTGATGATTTCAGCCATGGCCACAAATAGCATGGTATTGGCCACGATGGCCAGCAAGCCGATATCTTCCTTGGTGCGCATGTGGCGGTCGCGTTCTTCCACAGTTGCCTTGATGGTATCAATGGCATGCTGAATCATATTGCGTGAACTGGCCTGCTGCGAAGATTCACGTTGTATATCATCTTCTTCCTTTCCAATGCGCACATCATCATCGGCAATTTCCTTGCTCATGATATGGTGCACGGTGACTGTTGCGAATATGCAACTCAGGATACCGGACAAATGGGTGTGCGAATGACCGCCCAGCAGATTCAGCAAGGTATAGAAATGCTCGGCCAGTTCAAATGCACCATAGCCGGTCAGAATAAGCACCAATAACTCTGCAATGCGGTTTTCTGTGCTTTTCATGCCAAGCAGGCCGATATAGCCAATGACTACGCCGAGGAAGGCTGATCCCAGTACGACAATTGCACTGGTTTCAGTGATATAGCCCAAGCTGATTTCGCCGCCTTCGAGCGCATACAAACCAATGAATACGAATACGATCAGCGCTGTCGCATCATTGAACAGGCTTTCACCTTCACACAGGATTTTTAAGCGGTGTGGTAACTCAAAATTAGAAAAGATACTGATAACGGAAACCGGATCGGTCGCCAACACCATGGCAAACAGCACAATAATAGCAGGTGCCGAAAGGTTATATTGGCTGAACAGCGTATTACCGATCAACAATGCAACGACAACGGACAAGGCCACAGCCACAATAGCCAGAAAGAACAGACTCAGGCCGTGTTCCTTCAAATCCGCAACTTTCAATTCCAGCGAATCGGCAATCAGCAGAATCGGTAATAGCAGTATCACCAGTTTGGCAAAATGCTCTGCATCGCCAGACAGCATAAAGACATCGCCAAGCATGGCATGAAAGACGAATGACAAGGCAATTAATCCAACTGGGGATGGAATTTTGAACTTGTCTTCGAGTTGCAGGGCAAGATACAAAATTGCTGCAATGGACAAAACGGTAATAATCATAGGTCAGCTTTCCTTGTCATCCGTAATGGGGTGTGATCGTTCAAGTGTATTCATGATGTGACAGCAAAAATCAGGCCAGTTGCAATGCCACTATGTCAGATAAAGGTAACAAATCCAATAAAAGCTCCATAAAATACCATATTCAGGCACAGGTATGCTGGTTTCAGGCGTCCTGTTTTATGCAGAAACAACAGCGTACTGCTGCCCAGCAATGCCAGTACCACAGCGGCAGCAGCATGCCAGTCACTAAAACTCCATGGCATCAACAGCATGCCTGCGGCTGGAATGATGGTGCCCTGAAAGACCATAGCGCCTGTAATATTGCCAAAGGCCAGTGTATCACGCCCACGCCTGATCCACAAAATCGAATTGACCTTTTCTGGTAATTCGGTCGCAATCGGGACAATCAGCAATGATACCACCAGAGCCGATACGCCGAAGATCTGACTGACCATCTCCACGCCGTGCACAAATACCTTTGCACCGATAACCAGCAGCGCCAAACCCAGCAATAACTGCAACACGGCTACTGGCGTGGTATCCCCCAGCAGACGGGCAATATACAAGTCATTATCCGCCTCAGTGCCGTGACCTTCTTCGACCAGCGCCTTGCTGGCTTTGATGGTGCGCAACAGATACATGAAGTAGATGAGGAATAGTGACAGCGCGATGAATACTTTTGCTTCCGCCCACGCTTGCGGCAGCAGCGCCGCCAAGATGACCAATGTGAACGCGAGCAGAAATGTAGAAATATCGCGTTCAAGCCCGGAAGCTTCCGGTATGAATGCGCTGTTCCAGCCACGTTTGCGTCCGGCAAAAAAGGCCATCAAGCCCAGCGTAAGGGTGGCCAACATGAATGGTGCGCCAAGAATCGCCCCCAAGCCTACTTCATGGTTGACCGACTCTGCTGCGCCGCCGGCCAGAATGGCTACCATCGGTACAATGGTTTCCGGCATGGCCGTGCCGACCGCCGCAAAAATGGAACCGGTGACTCCTTCGGATACGCCCAGGCGCTCGCCCAGATGTTCCAGCGCATTGGTAAATACCTCTGCCGCCAGAAACACCATAACCAGCGCAGCCAATAGAATGATGAATGATTCAATCAATGGTGAGATCTCCCGGTTTTCTATCTGAGTCGTATGGAATGCATAAGCAACATGCCAGGTTGAAGCAAATACAATGCCAGAGTCGTTTCCTCGGTTCTATTCCCGCAGTCAGGACTAGCACATCTATCAGCTTCCTGTTCCAATACGCCAATGCGAGAATTCGGCCAAACCCAATACGGTAAATGGCGCCAGCATTTGACGATTGATCTACCACAAGCGCAATCCGGCGGCATCTGGATACACGCTTGCTCGGTCGGCGAGGTTGGTTCCGTGGCACCTCTGGTTCGTGCCTTCCTTGCCCTAGACTATACTGTTCACCTGACTGTGGTGACCGCCACCGGCTTTGCCCATGCCAGGCGCTTGCTCGGTGACAGTATCTCGCTGTCGTTCCTGCCCTGGGATATTCCATTTGCCATGACGCGCATGATACGTGCGCTTGCGCCATCACTGCTGTTGCTGGCTGAAACCGAATTCTGGCCCGGCATGTTATCGGCCTGTAAAAAGCAGAACATTCCCGTAATTGGTATCAATACGCGTATCTCTGATCGGTCGTTTCCGCGTTATCAGGCCACGCGCCTGCTGTGGAAGCGCTGGCTTGCACCCGTATCCCTGTTTCTGCCGCAGAGCGAAACAGATGCCGATCGTCTTATCAGCATGGGAGTTGCTACTAAAAAAGTTCAGGTCACCGGCAATCTTAAATATGCTGTCGATGCGCCACCGGTAGATTGCAGCGCACTGCGCGCCAGGCTCGATGGCAGCGCTAGCCGCCCGATCCTGCTGGTGGCCAGCACCCATAGCGGTGAGGATGAACGCATACTGGCGATGTTTCCTGCCTGGCATGCGGCCTGCCCTGAGCTACTTATCCTGATGGTTCCCCGCCACCCTGAACGCTTCGATCAGGTGGCTGCCATGATTGAGCAGCGCGGCCACAAGGTATCACGCTGGTCGCAACTAGAGTCCCATGATGCTACAGAACTTGATCATAACATCGTGCTGGTTGATGCGATGGGTAAGCTGGCCGGTTTATACGCCATTGCCGATATTGTTATTATCGCCGGCAGTTTGGTCGATATTGGCGGACATAATCCGCTGGAAGCGGCCATTTGCGGACGCGGTGTGGTCACTGGCCCCTATGTGCAGAATTTTCGCGAAATCATGTCAGAAATGCAGCAGGCTGAAGCGGCCATCGTCAGCCGTGATGAACATGAACTGGAAGCGGTTGTTACGCGCCTGATTGAACACCCTGAGGAACTAAAATCGTTGCATGCCAATGCAGCTCTGTTTATTCAGGACAGAGCGCATGTGCTGGATCGTATACTGGCTGCCATCAAACCGTGGCTGCC